>NZ_CAKASO010000015.1:0-74383 GCF_916862475.1 Nocardioides sp. Leaf374 | reverse complement strand
CACCCCACACCCACAAAGGACGCGAGGAAAAAGAGATGCCTGACAAGAACAAAACCCTGACATGATGTCAGAATCATTGTCTTACCAAAGAAACCATCAACCAACCCCCAAAAAAGGAGATCAGCCAACGGGGCATAACAAACTAATTCGTCGACTATGACACACTGTTGAGTTCTCAAGAATCAGACGCACACCGTCCCAGACCGTTTCCTGCCCGGCGGCGGGGCTTGCGTTCCAAACATTAGCGGAGCGAATTCTGCGGCGCAAACTCGCGCTTTTCACATTCAATTCCGCTCACCATGCACACTACTGACCGCGGCTTTCGGCTTCCGCTCGAGGCGGTGGCCGTCTGCTGCGCGATGCAGGCGTGAGGGTGGTCGACCCGGGGCCGGGAACCCGATCCAGACCGGATCTTGTCCCCCGCCGCTCCCTGGCGACAGATGGAACGTTAGGCGACCTGTCCCCGCAGCGCCAAATCGAACGGGCGTGACGGCGGGCACAGGCACCTGACGGCGCTCGGAACAGGGCTCGGAGAAGCGCTCAGACCGGCGCTGGCGACCCGACGACGTCGCGCGCGTCGGCCACCCGCCGGCAGCCCGCGAGACGCATGGCCTCGACCAGCTCGCCCCGGATCCGGTCCTGCAGCCGGCCCACGCCGCGCTCCCCCTCGACGAGGGCCCACAGGGGCAGGCGGCCCAGGAACGCGGCGTCGGCTCCGAGGCCGAGAGCGGCGAGCACGTCGGTGCCGGAGCCGAGGCCGCCGTCGACGTAGACCTCGGCGTCGTCCTCGGCGAGCTCCCGCACGATCGCGGGCAGCGCGCGCGCCGGCGCCACCGCGCGGTCGAGCTGGCGTCCCCCGTGGTTCGACACCCAGACGGCGGCCGCACCGGCCTGGACACAGCGGCGCGCGTCGTCGGCACGCAGCACCCCCTTGGCGACGACCGGCAGCCCGGTGCGCTCGGCGAGCCAGTCGAGGTCGTGCGGCCCGAGGTCGAGGGCCTTCTCGGCACCGGGCTGCGTGTCGTGGCCCGCGTCGAAGTTGACCCGGGTGAACGCGGGGTCCACGACGTCCCAGACCCGGTCGCCGGCCGGCTCCCAGGATCCCACCACCGGGGTGTCGACCGTGAGCACGACGGCCCGGGCGCCGGCCGACACCGCGCGCTCGAGCAGCGGCAGGGCGAGGGTCCGGTCGGAGGGGAGGTAGACCTGGAGCCACCAGGCGACCCCGGTGGCCGCGATGTCGGCGAAGGTCGACCCGGCGTTGCTGCTCACGACCATGAGGCCACCGGCCGCGGCCGTCGCGCGGGCCATCGCGAGCTCGCCGTCGGGGTGGACCGCACGCTGGAGCGAGGTGGGAGCGACGCCCACCGGCGTGTCGAGCCGGGTGCCGAGGACCTCGGTGGCGAGGTCGACGTCGGTCACGTCGTGCAGCACGTGGGGCAGGAACCGCACGTCGCGCCAGGCCGCCGCGGCCTCGTCGCGGCTGGTGCCGGCTCCGGCGCCGTGCGCGACGTACTCGTGCACGGGGGCGGGCAGGGACGCGCGGGCGCGCGCCTCGAGCCCGTCGACCCAGGACCTCGGCACCCCGACCACCTCAGACGACCTCGACGCCCTTGAAGCTCTTCTTGCCCTTGCGCAGCACCAGCCAGGTGCCGCCCACCAGGTCCTCGGAGGACGGCACGTGGTCGGGGTCGGTGATGCGGACGTTGTTGAGGTAGGCCCCGCCCTCGGAGACGGTGCGGCGGGCCTCGCCGCGGCTCTTGGCCAGCCCGGCGCCGACCAGCAGGTCGAGGACGCCGGGCAGCCCGTCGCCCCGGTCGACCTGCACGCTGCCGGCCTCCCGCAGCGCGGCGCCGAGGGTGTCGGCGCTGAGGCCGCTCATGTCGCCGCCGCCGAACAGCGCCGCCGACGCCGCCTGGATCCGGGCGGTCTCCTCGGCACCGTGCACCAGCGTGGTGACGTGCTCGGCCAGGGCCTTCTGACCGGCCCGCAGGAAGGGCTTCTCGGCATGCTGCGCCTCCAGGGCCTCGATCTCGGCGCGCGGGAGGAAGGTGAAGATCCGCAGCAGCTCGCCGACCTTCTCGTCCTCGACGTTGAGCCAGAACTGGAAGAAGGCGTAGGGCGACATCATCCCCGGGTCGAGCCACAGGGCGCCGCCCTCGGTCTTGCCGTACTTGGTGCCGTCGGTCTTGGTGATGAGCGGGGTCGCGAAGGCGTGCACGGACGCGCCGTCCGCACGACGCACGAGCTCGACCCCGCCGGTGAGGTTGCCCCACTGGTCGGAGCCGCCGAACTGCAGCGTGACGCCGTGGTCGCGGAAGAGCGCGAGGTAGTCCATCGACTGCAGCAGGACGTAGCTGAACTCGGTGTAGCTGATGCCGGACTCCAGCCGTCGACGCACCGTGTCGCGGGCCAGCATGCGGTTGACCGGGAAGTGCTTGCCGATGTCGCGCAGGAAGTCGATGACCGAGAGCCCGCCGGTCCAGTCGAGGTTGTTGACCATCGTCGCCGCGTTGTCGCCCTCGAAGGAGAGGAACGGCTCGATCTGGGCCCGGACCCGCTGGACCCACTCCGCGACCGTGTCGGCGGAGTTCAGGGTCCGCTCGCCGGAGTCGCGCGGGTCGCCGATCATGCCGGTCGCGCCGCCGACCAGGAGGTAGGGCGTGTGGCCGGCGTCCTGGAGGCGGCGCGCGGTGAGGATCTGGACCAGGTTGCCGAGGTGGAGGCTGGGCGCCGTGGGGTCGAAGCCGACGTAGTACCGCACGCTCCCGGCCGCCAGCGCCTCGCGCAGGGCGTCGAGGTCCGTCGTGTGGGCGAGGAGTCCGCGCCACGCGAGGTCGTCGAGGAGGGTGGGGTCGAGGGGCACGTCGGGCCTTTCGGGACGGACGGCGGGCGGGTCCCGCCGGGACAAGCCTGCCGCACGAGGACCACCGGCGCCCACCCGCCCACCCCGTCGGAGGATGAGCGCCGCCGCCGCAGCGCCTATCGTGGCGCGCCAGGAGGTCAGACGTTGATCGCAGGCAGGTACACCCTCGACCGGGAGGTCGGGCGAGGGGGCATGGGCGCCGTGTGGCTCGGCCGCGACGAGGTGCTCGGACGCCAGGTGGCGGTCAAGCGGATCGGGCTGGCGCCGGGCGCCAGCGACGCCGACCTCCACCGCGCCGAGCGCGAGGCCAAGCTGGCGGCCCGGCTCAACCACCCCCACGTGGTGGCGGTCTTCGACCTCGTCGACGAGGGCGACCAGCAGTGGCTGGTGATGGAGTACGTCGAGGGCACCAACCTCTCCGGGCTGCTGCGGGACCGGGGCCGCCTCACCCCCGACCAGGCGGGGCCGCTGCTGGGCCAGGCCGCGGACGCCCTCGCCGCGGCGCACGCCGCCGGCATCGTGCACCGCGACGTGAAGCCGTCGAACATGCTGGTGACCGACGAGGGCCACCTCAAGCTCTCGGACTTCGGCATCGCGCGCGCCGAGGCCGACCCGTCGCTGACGCAGACCGGCCTGGTCACGGGGTCGCCGGCCTACCTGGCGCCCGAGGTGGCCTCCGGGTCGACCGCGACCGACCGCAGCGACGTCTGGTCGCTCGGCGCCTCGCTCTACCACGCGCTGTCGGGCCACCCGCCCTACGAGGTCAAGGACAACGTGCTCGGCGCGCTCTACCGCATCGTGCACGAGGACCCTCCGCGACTCGACGACGCCGGCTGGCTGGCCCCGCTGCTCGAGCACACGATGACCCACGACCCGGCCGAGCGCTGGCCGATGCACCGGGTGCGGGACTTCCTCGCCGCCGGGCCGGGCTCGGCGCAGACCGCGGTGCTCCCCCGCGCCGGATCCGGTGAGACCCAGCGGCTCTCGGTGCTGCCGCCCGTCTCGACGGGCGTGGCCCCCGTGGTCACCCCCGCCGCGGCGGCGGCCGCCACCGGGGACCGGGCGGCACGGCCCCGGCGCACGGGGCGGGTGCTGGCCGCGGCACTGGCCCTCGTCGCCATCGCCGCGGTGACGGGGCTCGCCTTCGTGCTCGGCAACGACCGCGCCACCGAGCAGCCGGCCACCGCGGCCCCGGGCTCGGGAGGCAGCGCCTCGGGCAGCCCCGAGACCTCGCCGTCGGGGTCGCCCTCCGGCTCCCCCTCGCCGACGGCGCAGCCACGGCCGACCGCGGCGTCGATGACCGCCTTCGTGGACCAGTACATCCCACTCGCCGCCTCCGACCCGGAGTCGGCGTTCACGATGCTGACCCCGGCCTTCCAGCAGGCCAGCGGCGGGCTCGACGGCTACCTGGGCTTCTGGGGCACCGTGCGGCGTGCCGAGGTGCTCGACGTGAGCGCCGACCCCGCGGCGGGCACGGTCAGCTACGTCTACCGGCGTCAGACCGAGGCCGGCGGCGGGCCGGTCGAGGAGTCGGTGACCCTCCAGCTGGAGCAGCAGTCCGACGGCAGCTACCTGATCGCCGGCGACCTGAGCTGAGCCCTATCGTGGGACCCACCAATCGACGCCCGGGGGGACCTCACGTGCAACCGGTGGATCTCTACCGCGACATCGTGGAGTCCTCCCCCGACGGCGTCTGGGTGGTCGACCTCGAGGGGCGCACCGTCTACGCCAACCGGGTCATCGCCCGCATGTGCGGCGTGCCGGAGCACGAGGCCATGACGATGGACCTGCGCGCCGCGCTCGACCCCGGCGGGGTCGCCGACTTCGAGGCGCACCTGGCCGACCTGCGCGAGGGCCGGGTGCGGGAGGCGCCGGTGGAGGTGCAGCTGCTGCGGCGCGACGGGGGCGTGCTGTGGACCCTGACGAGGGAGAGCCCGCTGCGCGACGAGCAGGGCCGCCTGACCCGCGTGATCTTCACCTTCACCGACTACACCGAGCGGCGGGCCACCACCGAGGCCCTGCGCACCAGCGAGGCCAGCCTCGCCGAGGCCCAGCAGATCGCTCGCATCGGCGGCTGGCACTGGGACCTCGACACCGGGCTGGTGACCGTCTCACCCGCGCTGCTCGCCCTCTACGGACTGCCCCAGGACGAGCCGCTGACCGACGTCGAGGGGTTCCTGGACCGGGTGCACCCCGAGGACCGGGGCCGGGTCGAGGACGCGGTGGCCCAGGCGCTGGCCGGCCCCGAGGACCTCGCGTTCGTGGCACGGATGCGTGCCGGCGAGGGCTGGGTGTGGACCAGGGGCCGCGGCCGCGTCCACGAGGCCGGTGGTCGTCGGTGGATGGCCGGCACCCACCAGGACGTCACCGAGGCCCACGAGACCGAGCTGGCGCTGCAGGACCAGGTCACCCAGAACGCCCTCATGCAGACCGTGGCCAGCGCCGCCAACCAGGCCAGGACCCTGGAGGAGGTGCTGCTCCAGGCACGGTCGCTGGTGCTGCTGCACGACGACTGGGTGCGCGGGCGAGCCTTCGTGCCGGTGGCGGACACCGACGACCTCGCCCCGCTGTACCGCGGCGAGGTCGAGATCGCGGAGGACCTGAGCACCCCCGTCGAGACGGCCGACGAGCTCGCGCTGGCCCGGCGGGTCCTGCGCGAGCAGCGGCCGCTGTGGGACGACGCCCGGCTCACCATCGGCTTCCCGGTCACGCTGGACGGCGAGGTCTGCGCGGTCGTCACCCTCACCAGCGACCCGCCGCTCTACCGCCACGCCATGATCGAGGCGATGGTGGGGCTGGTCGCCGGTCAGCTGGGACGCGTCGCCGAGCGCGAGCGCGACGACCGTGCACTCGCGACGGCCCGCGACGAGGCGATGGCCGCGTCGCTGCAGAAGTCGGAGTTCCTGGCCACGATGAGCCACGAGATCCGCACCCCCCTCAACGGCGTCATCGGCCTCACCGACCTGTTGCTGCGCTCGGGGCTGGAGACACGGCAGCAGCGCCTGGCCTCCGGCGTGCAGGTGGCGGGTCGCGCCCTGCTCGGCGTCATCAACGACATCCTCGACTTCTCCAAGATCGAAGCCGGGCGCCTCGAGCTGGAGACCCTCGACTTCGAGGTGCGGCTCGTGCTCGACCAGGTCGTCGGGGTGCTGGCCGAGTCGGCGCGCTCGCGCGGGCTCGACCTGTCGGTCTCCTGCCACCCCGACGTGCCGGTGGTGCTGGCCGGCGACCCCACCCGGCTCGCGCAGGTGCTCACCAACCTGGTGTCCAACGCGGTGAAGTTCACCGAGACCGGCGGGGTGGCGGTGCGCGTCACCGCCGAGCCGACGACCGGGCCCGCGGGCGACGGCGGGGTGCGGCTGCTGGTCACGGTGAGCGACTCGGGGGTCGGGGTCGACCCGGGCGAGCTCGACCACCTCTTCGAGCCCTTCACCCAGGCCGACGCCAGCACCACCCGGGTCTACGGAGGCACCGGTCTGGGCCTGGCCATCTCCCGCGAGATCGTCCAGGCGATGGGGGGTGACATCGCCTACGCCCCGCGCGACGGTGGCGGCAGCGTCTTCTCCTTCTCGGTGCCGCTGCGGGAGGCGGCCGGGGACGGCGTCGACCCCGCCGAGGTCGAGGCCCGGACACTGCTGTCGGGGCACCGTGTGCTGGTCGTCGACGACGTGGCCGCCAACCGGCTGATCCTCGAGGAGCAGCTGAGCTGGTGGGAGATCAGCACGGTCGGGGCGGCGTCGGCCGCCGAGGCCCTCGAGGAGCTGGCCCGCGCCCGTGCCGCGGGCGACCCCTTCGACGCCGTCGTGCTCGACCTGGTCATGCCCGGGGTCGACGGCCTCGGCCTGGCCCGCGCGGTGCGGTCCGACCCGACGTGGGACGGGGTGCGGCTGCTCGTGCTCACCTCCACCCCGGCCGTCGCCGCCGACGACCTCGACACCGCGGGCGTCGACGACTGGCTGGTCAAGCCCGTCGTCACCGGGGTCCTGCGCTCCACCCTGGTGCAGCTGCTGGGCACGGCCACCTCCGGGGCGGGCGGCGACGGCGCCGGCCAGGAAGCCGGCGAGGGCCGCACCCGCGAGCAGGACGACCCGGCCGTGCTCGGTCGGGTGCTCGTGGTCGAGGACAACGCGGTCAACCAGATGGTCGCCACGGGTCTGCTCGAGGCGCTGGGCTTCGAGGTCGTCACCGTCGACGACGGGGCCGAGGGGGTCGCCCGCGCCGCTGCGGAGGACTGGGACGTCATCCTCATGGACGTGCAGATGCCGCACATGGACGGCTACGCCGCCACCCGCGCCATCCGCGCCGCCGAGTCCGGTGCGCGCCGCCCCATCGTGGCCATGACGGCCGCGGCCGTCGAGGGTGAGCGCGAGCGCTGCCTCGAGGCCGGCATGGACGACTTCCTCACCAAGCCCGTCGACCCGACCGCCCTGGCGGCCACCCTCGGTCGCTGGCTGGGCGTCGAGGTCGAGATGCCCACCGCGCTGCGCCGCGCCACCGCCCCGCAGGCGGTGGCGCAGCTCGACCTCGACCGGCTCGAGATGCTGCGCGAGGTCGACGAGGACGGCACCTACCTGGCCCGTGCCATCGGCAACTTCGTCACCAACGGCGCCGAGACGCTCAGCCGGCTGCGGGAGCTGCTGGCGCAGGGCGCCGATTCGGCGGAGGTGCGCGGCTGCGCCCACAAGCTCGTGGGCGGCGCGCTCAACCTCGGCGCCCGCGACGCCGCCGAGGCCCTGCGCCGGGTCGAGCGCGTGGCCGAGTCGGGCACCACCGAGGGCATCGAGGCGCTGCTGCCCGGCGTCGAGGCGGAGGTGGCGAGGGCCGGGGCCGCGATGCTGGCCTGGCGCGACGCCACCCTGGGCTGAGCCGCGGACCGGTCAGCGGTCGGGGTCGGGAGGCGGCGGGCGCCGCTCCGGGCGCTCCCGGGGAAGGTCGCTCTCCGCCAGCGCGCCGTGGTTGGCGACCACGCTGGCCACCGGCGGGATCACCGCCGCGACCACGCTCATCACCACCGCCGCCGAGGTCGACCACAGCCGGACGACGTTCCAGGCGAGCACGACGAGCACGAGGCAGGTGCCCATCAGCACCAGGTAGACCCGTCGTCGTCGCGCACGCTGCACGACCCCGACGTTACGCCTGCCGCACCGGGCAGCCGGCGACCCCCGGCACCGGCCGGGTGCCGAGCGCGGCCACGTCGAAGCCGTCGGGGTAGGAGCGCACGTAGGGCAGGTCGTTGACGGTGCGCGCGCTCGTGCGGCTCGGGAACGCCCGCAGCAGCAGGCCGCGCGCCTTGAGCGCACCGCGGGAGGCGGCCACGACGGCGGCCGGGGGCGCGGCGTACTGGAGGGCCGAGCGCAGCGGCGGGTCCATGAGCGCGCGGCTGAACACCTCGACCGCCCGTGCGGCGGGGCGGGGGTAGAAGGTGAGCATCAGCCCGAGCGTGGCGTCGGCGACCCGACGGGCGCCGGGGTCGTGGGCGAAGTGGACGGCCTCGTAGTCGTCGAGCAGCCGCTCGAAGCCGGCGTAGTCCTCCGGGACGTCGCGGATGCCGAGGTGGCGGCCGAGCTCGCGGTAGTAGTTGACCGACGCCCGCAGCTCGCGGTCGGTGAGCCGGCGCCAGCCGTAGTCGTCGACCCAGCGCTTGGGCACGACCACGAAGGTCGACAGCACGTAGCGCATCTCGTGCTCGGGGATGTCGTAGGAGCGGTGCATCTGGTTGATGCGCCGCACGGCCGTGCGGGCCTCGGGGTGCTCGAAGCCGTGGAGCAGCGGCACCTCGAGCAGCAGCCCGGTGTCGTCGTAGCGCTTCTGCACCGCCCCGGTGAACTGGCCGGTCTCGTCGAGCAGGCGACCGATGCCCGGCACGGCGTAGGTGCGGAAGAGCGCGAAGGAGAGGGCCTGGTTCATGTCCCAGGGCAGGTCGTAGGTGACGACGTTGCGGTAGATCTCGACGAAGTCGGTCTCGGGGTCGAGGCGGTCGTTGACCCGCCGCCAGTGGTCGCGGCCCACGCCGCCGAAGCGCTGCCCGCGCCAGGTGAAGGTCCTCATGGGAGCCAAACTAGAGCACCTGCTCCAGTCACGCTAGGGTCGTCGGCGTGAGGACCCCCGTGCAGTCGCGCAGCGAGTCGTCGGCCGACCGCATGCTCGCCGCGGCCCTCGACCTGCTGGCCGAGGGCGGACTGGCGGCGGTGACGGTCGCCGCCGTGGCCCGCCGGGCCGGCACCTCCAACGGCTCGCTCTACCACCGCTTCGGCGACCGCACCGGACTCCTGGTGGCCGCGCAGGCCCGTGCGCTGGCCCGGATCGAGGCGGCGACCGCCGCGTCGTTCGCCGCCGCCGACGCCGAGCCCGACGACGACCGCGCCGTGGGGCTGCTCGCCCGCGCCGCGCTGGGGATCTTCGCCACCGAGCGCGCTCCCCTGCGCACCTTCCTCGTCGAGGGCCGCAGCGACCCCCGGCTGGGCCCGCCCGCCACGGCAGCGACCCACCGCCTCGGCGACACGGTGAGCGGGTGGCTGGTGGAGCGCTTCGCGACCACGCCGGAGCAGGCCGGCGCGGCCTGGCGCGTGCTGTTCGCGCTGGGGGCGAGCCAGGCGCTCTTCGACGACGAGCAGGTCGCGGTCCGGCCGCTCGACGGCGACGTGCTGGGCGAGGCGCTGGCCCGGGCCGTGCTCGCGGTGGTGCGCGACGGCCCCGCCGGCTGAGCCGGCCGGGTCGCGACTAGAGCGTGCCGTCGCCGACGAGGTCGACCAGGTCGGCCACGGACTCGAAGACCCGGGTGGGCCGGTAGGGGAAGGTCTCGACCTGGTCGGCGCGGGTCGAGCCGCTGGTGACCAGCACCGTGCGCAGCCCCGCCTCGAGACCGCTGATGATGTCGGTGTCCATCCGGTCGCCGACCATCACCGTGGTCTCGGAGTGGGCGTCGATGCGGTTGAGGGCGCTGCGCATCATGAGCGGGTTGGGCTTGCCGATGAAGTAGGGCTGGCGGCCGGTGGCGGTGCTGATGAGCGCGGCCACCGAGCCCGTGGCGGGGAGCATGCCCTGCTGCGAGGGCCCGCTGGGGTCGGGGTTGGTGGCGATGAAGCGGGCTCCGTCGGCGATGAGCCGGATCGCGCGGGTGATGGCCTCGAAGGAGTAGGTGCGGGTCTCACCGAGCACGACGTAGTCGGGGTCGCGGTCGGTCATGACGTAGCCGATGTCGTGCAGCGCCGTGGTCAGGCCGGCCTCGCCGACGACGTAGGCCGTGCCGCCGGGGCGCTGGTCGGCCAGGAACTGCGCGGTCGCCAGCGCCGAGGTCCAGATGGCGCCCTCGGGCACGTCGATCCCGCTGCCGAGCAGCCGGGCGCGCAGGTCGCGCGGGGTGTAGATCGAGTTGTTGGTGAGCACCAGGAAGCCCAGGCCGGAGTCCTTGAGCCGCTCGATGAACTGCTGGGCGCCCGGGATGGGCACCTCCTCGTGCACCAGCACGCCGTCCATGTCGGTGAGCCAGGTCTCGACGGCCCGCTCAGGGTGGGCGCTCACGGCGCGGGGGTCTCGAGGCGGAAGCCGACGCCGCGCACGGCGACGACCTTCTCGGTGACGCCGACGCTCTCCAGCTTCTGGCGCAGCCGGCCGATGGTGACGTCGAGGGTCTTGGTCGAGCCGTACCAGTTCTCGTCCCACACGTCGGCCATCAGCCGGCCGCGGGAGACGACCTTGTCGCGCTGGGCGGCGAGGATGCTGAGCACGTCGAACTCCTTGCCGGTCAGCGGCACCTCGACGTCGCCGGCGTAGACCCGGCGCGCGCCGACGTCGATGCGCAGCCCGTCGTGGGCGGGCTCGGGCTCGCGGACCGCCGTGGTGCGGCGCAGCAGCGCCCGCACCCGCGCCTGGAGCTCGGCCAGGCCGAAGGGCTTCGCGACGTAGTCGTCGGCGCCGTAGTCGAGCCCGACGACGCGGTCGAGCTCGGCCGCGCGGGCGGTGACGATCATGATCGCGCCGCCGAAGCCGGCCTCGCGCGCGCGGCGGCAGACCTCCAGGCCGTCCATGTCGGGCAGGCCGAGGTCGAGGATCACCACGTCGGCCGGGACCGCCGTCGCGCCGCCGGCGAGGTCGTCGAGGGCCTTCTGCCCGCTGTCGACCCAGACGACGTCGTAGCCCTCGCGCTCGAGGGTGCGGACCAGGGGGAACGCGATGTCCTCCTCGTCCTCGACGACCAGAACCCGCGGCATGTGCCCACCCTAAGGCCAGGCGGGCCGCTCAGGTGGCAGGGGCGAACAGGTCGCCGAGGTCGGCGACGCGGTCGAGGACCTCCTCGAAGCGCAGCTGCTCCAGGCCGAGCGGGTCCTCGGCTCCCGCCTCGACCTCCGCCCAGGTCACGGGGGCGGCGACGGTGGGCCGCTCGCGCCCGCGCAGGGAGTACGGCGAGACCGTCGTCTTGGAGCCGGCGTTCTGCGACCAGTCCAGGAACACCTTGCCACCGCGCCGGGCCTTGGTCATGGTCGCCGTGACCAGCCGCGGCACACGTGCCTGGAGCGCCTCGGCGACCTCCTTGGCCAGCGCGGTGGAGTCGTCGGGACGCATCCGGCCGGGCAGGTCGGCGTAGAGGTGCAGGCCCTTGCTGCCGCTGGTGACGGGGCGCACCGCCAGGTCGTGGCCCGCCAGCTCCTCGCGCACCAGCAGCGCGACCTGGCAGCACTCGTGCAGGCCGGCCGGCTCGCCGGGGTCGAGGTCGACGACGAGGCGGTCGGCGTTGCGCGGGCGCCCGTTGCGGCCCACCGTCCACTGGTGGACGTGGAGCTCGAGGGCGGAGAGGTTGGCCAGCCAGGTCAGGGTGGCCAGGTCGTCGACGACGGGGAAGACGACCGTGTCGCCGTGGCGGCTCGGGCCTCGGGTGCCGGTGGTGGGCACCCGGGCGGTGCGGACCCACGACGGGGTGCCCGCGGGGGCGTTCTTCTCGTAGAAGCTCCCGTCGGCGACGCCGTGCGGCCACCGGATGCGGGTCACCGCCCGGTCGGCGAGGTGCGGCAGCAGCACCGGGGAGACCCGGGCGTAGTAGTCGAGGACCTCGCCCTTGGTGGTGCCGGTCGCGGGGTACATGACCTTGTCGAGGCTGGAGAGGGTCAGCGTGCGGCCGTCGACCTCGACGCGCACCTCCTGGCGCTCGGGGCTCACCGGCCCTCCCCCGGGGCCGGCGCGACGACGTCCTGCGGAGCCAGGTCGGGGCGCAGGCCCTGGTACGACGGCTGGCGCAGCCGCTGGGCCCGCGAGGTGTGGTGGGTGTCGACGTCGACCACCAGCCGCGGCTCCACCCACCGGGTGCCGCGGGCGTCGACCGGGGGCACCTCGTCGGCGAACGGGCTGTCACCCCGTGCGAGCGGGGCGAGCGCCTCGGCGAGCAGGGCGGAGGCCCGCCCGCCGATGCCGCTGCCCACCCGACCGCGGTAGAGCAGACCGTCGTGGGTGGGCTCGCCCACCAGCAGCGCCCCGAGCCGGTCGGTCGTGCCCTCCTGGGGCCGCCAGCCGCCCACGACGTAGGACAGCCGGTGGCGGTGGGCCCGCTTGAGCCAGTGCGGGCTGCGCTCGCCCGGGGTGTAGCGCGAGGTCAGCCGCTTGCTGACGATGCCCTCCAGCCCCTGCGCCCGCGTCGCCTCGGCGAGCATCGCGCCGTCGTCGTAGGTCGGCGGCACCTGCCACGTGCCGCCGAGGCCGTCGGCGACCAGGTCCTCGAGCAGCTCGCGACGCCGGGCGAGCGGCTCGCCGGTGAGGTCGGCCCCGTCGAGGCGCAGGACGTCGAAGACCATGAGCAGCGCGGGCACCTGCTCGGCCAGGCGGGCGGCCGTCGCGGCGCGGCGTACGTGCATCCGGTCCTGGAGCACGCGGAAGTCGGGCAGGCCCGCGTCGTTCATCGCGATGATCTCGCCGTCGAGGAGGACGTCGCGGCGCCCCAGGGGCGCGTCGACCAGGTCGGGCCAGGCCAGGGTGATGGCGTTGTCGTTGCGGCTGGTCAGGCGGGTGGAGCCGCCGGCGGTGTCGACGAGCGCCCGCACGCCGTCCCACTTCACCTCGTGGACCCACCCCGGGCCGGTCGGCACGTGGTCGGCCTTCGTGGCCAGCATCGGCAGCATGCGGCCATCCTGGCGCACCCGCCCCCGGCCGGCAGCACCCCGCGCGGGGTGATGACGCGCAGGCGGCGGAGGGGAATACTCGGCGCATGCGAGCCATCTGGAAGGGCGCCGTCTCCTTCGGCCTGGTCAACGTGCCGGTGAAGCTCTACGCCGCCACCGAGTCCCACGACGTCTCCTTCCGCCAGGTGCACGTCGCCGACGGGGGCCGCATCCGCTACCAGCGGATCTGCTCGGTCGACGGCGAGGAGGTGCCCTACAGCGAGATCGCGAAGGGCTACGAGACCGAGGACGGCGAGATGGTCGTGCTCACCGACGACGACATGGCCGAGCTGCCCGCGTCGTCCTCGCGCGAGATCGCGGTCGAGAAGTTCGTGCCGAGCGACCAGATCGACCCGATGCTCTTCGAGAAGAGCTACTACCTCGAGCCGGAGAAGTCCGGCGCCAAGCCCTACGCCCTGCTGCGCCAGGCCCTCGTCGACGCCGACCGGATGGCCGTGGTCACGGTGGCGCTGCGCCAGCGGACCTCCATCGCGGTGCTGCGGGTGCGCGAGGACGTGATCGTGCTCCAGACCATGATGTGGCCCGACGAGATCCGCACCCCCGACTTCTCCGTCGAGCCCGGCGAGGTCAAGGACAGCGAGGTCGCGATGGCCACGATGCTGGTCGAGACCCTGGCCGGAGACTTCGACACCGCGGAGTTCGAGGACGACTACGCCGGGGCCGTCGAGGCCCTGGTGAAGGCCAAGATCGAGGGCGGCGAGCTCAAGCGCACCGCCACCTCGACCAAGTCCTCCGGCGAGGTCGTCGACCTGCTGGCCGCCCTGCAGCGCTCGGTCGACGCCGCCAAGAGCGCCCGGGGCGAGGCGGGCCAGGCCTCGGCGCCGGCGGGGAAGACCACGACGAAGACCACGAAGAAGGCTGCGAAGAAGCCCACGACGAAGGCCACGACGAAGCCCACGGCCACGAAGGGCACCGCGAAGAAGAGCACCGCGAAGAAGACCCCGGCTGCCAAGACCGCCAAGACCGCCGCCACGCGCACCACGCGGAAGGCGGCGGCCCCGAAGGCCAGCTGAGGGCTCAGCCCCGGCCCGCCACCAGGTCCCGGAGGCGGGCCGAGCACTCCGCGGCGACCGCGCGCGCCAGCGCCGCCGCGTCGTCGTCGGCGTGCTCGGGCACGACGTGGTGCACCGTGCCGTCACGCAGCAGGTCGACGGCGCGGACCTGCTGGTGCTCCGACATCTCGGCCGCGTGGCCGGTGTCGCCGCGGTGCACGATCGCGCTGGCGCCCTCGGGGGGCAGCGGGGAGAGCCAGGCGCTCTCGGCTGCGACGACCACCTGCGCGGGCAGCAGCGCGAGCGCCCCTCCCCCGCAGCCCTGGCCGAGCACCACCGACAGGGTGGGCACGGTCATGGTGGTCATCGTGGCGATGCACCGGGCGATCTCGCCCGCGATCGCCCCCTCCTCCGCACGCTGGGACAGCTCCGCGCCCGGGGTGTCGATGACGGTGACCAGCGGCAGGCCGAGCTCCTCGGCGAGCCGCATGGCGCGCCTGGCCTCGCGCAGCGCGCCCGGCCCCATCGGGGTGGCGGGGGTCTGGCGCGTGCGGTCCTGGCCCACGACGACGCACGGCTGGCCGTCGAGGCGGGTCAGCGCGACGATCACGGTGTGGTCGTGCTCGCCCTCGTCGGTGCCGCGCAGGCGCAGCGTGCGCGACCCGGCGTGGCGCAGCAGGTCGCGCACCCCCGCGCGGCCCGGCGCCCGGGTGCGCTCGATGGCGGCCCAGGCCGAGGCGTCGGGGTCGGGCTCGCCGGTGCGGCGCGGCAGCGCCGGCTCGTCGGGGGCGTCGACCAGCACCGCCAGGGCCTGGTCGACCAGGGCGGGCAGCTGCTCGGCCGGCACGACCGCGTCGATGACGCCACGGTCGGCGAGGTTCTCCGCGGTCTGCACACCGCTCGGGAAGGGCTCGCCGTTGAGGGCCTCGTAGACCTTCGGGCCCAGGAAGCCGACCAGCGCGCCCGGCTCGGCGACCGTCACGTGGGCCAGCGAACCCCAGGAGGCGAAGACCCCGCCCATGGTGGGGTTGCGCAGGTAGACGAGGTACGGCAGCCCCGCGGCCCGGTGGGCCATGATCGCGCGCGAGATCTCGACCATCTGCACGAAGGCGGGGGTGCCCTCCTGCATGCGGGTGCCGCCGGAGGCCGTCGTCGCGAGCAGGGGCAGCCCCTCGGCGGTGGCGCGGCGTACGGCGGAGGCGATCCGGTCGGCCGCGGCGCGACCGATGGAGCCGGCCAGGAACCCGAACTCGTTGGCCACGACCGCGACGGGCCGGCCGTGCATCGTGCCGCGGCCGGTGACCACCGACTCGTCGGTGCCGGCCTTCTGCGCGGCGCGCTCGAGCGCCGCGCGGTAGTCGGCGGAGTGCCCGGAGATGTCGATGGGGGCGTCCCACGACTCGTAGGAGCCGTCGTCGAGCACCAGCTCGAGCAGCTGGTGCGCGGTCCAGCGCTCGCTCACGCCTCCTCCTCCAGCCATGCGCGGAGGGCGGCGCCGTGCTCGTCGAGCACCGGCGGCGCGGCGTGGTCGCGCCGGGTCACCTCGGCTCCGCCGCTGTCGAAGAAGCGCAGCGGCGGGCCGGGCAGCGAGACCGTGCCGAGCGTGGAGTGCTCGACGTCGACGACCAGCCCCTGGCTGAGGGTCTGGTCCCAGGTGTAGACCTCGTCGAGGGTGCGGACCTTGCCCGCCGGCACCCCGACCTCGGCCAGCCGCGCGAGCAGGGGCTCGCTGTCCCAGTCGGCGAAGACCGACTCGACCAGGGCCACGACCTGCTCGCGCACGGCGACGCGCTCGGGGTTGGTGGCCAGGCCCTCGGCCTCCGGGTCGAGTCCGAAGCCGGCGCAGAAGCGGCGCCACAGGCCCTCGCTGCCCAGCGCGATCTGCACCGCGCCGTCGCGGCAGCGGAACAGGCCGTAGGGCGAGATCGAGGGGTGGTGGTTGCCCTGGGCGCGGCCGACCTCGCCGGCCACGGTCCAGCGGGTGCCCTGGAAGGCGTGCACGCCGACCAGCGAGGCCAGCAGGGAGGTGCGCACGACGCTGCCGCGCCCGGTGCGGTGGCGCTCGTTGAGGGCGGCCAGCACGCCGTAGGCGCCGTACATGCCCGACAGGAGGTCGGCGATGGGCGTGCCGACCCGCTGGGGGTCGTCGGGCCCGGAGCCGGTGAGCGACATCAGGCCGGCCTCGCCCTGGGCGATCTGGTCGTAGCCGGCCCGCCCGCCCTCGGGACCGTCGTGGCCGAAGCCGGTGATGGAGAGCACCACGAGACGCGGGTTGCGCCGCTGCAGCTCCTCGATGCCGAGGCCGAGCCGCTCGAGGACGCCGGTGCGGAAGTTCTCCACCAGCACGTCGGCGCGGTCGACCAGGCGCAGCAGGACCTCGCGGTCGCCGCCCTCGCTGTCGTCCTTGAGGTCGAGGGCGATCGACTCCTTGTTGCGGTTGGCGGAGAGGAAGTACGTCGACTGCCGCTGGTCGGGCTCGCCCACGAAGGGCGGGCCCCAGCCGCGGGTGTCGTCGCCGCCCTGCGGGGTCTCCACCTTGACCACGCGGGCGCCGAGGTCGCCCAGCATCATCGTGGCGTGGGGGCCGGCCAGGGCGCGGGTCAGGTCGACGACGAGCACGTCGGCCAGGGGGGTGCCGCTGGGGCCGGCACCGGGGGTCCGGCCGGGGGTCTGGTCGGGGGTCTGGTCGGTCATCGGTGTGGTCGTCCCTCTCACCAGTGCGGCAGCACGAGCGCGGCCCAGACCAGGAGCGGTCCGAGGACGACCACGATCACGCTGTAGGTCAGGATCTGCTTGTAGTAGACGGGCTCGCTGATGGTGTCGGGCCGGTTGGCCAGCATCAGGGCGCCGTTGGTCGAGAACGGGCTCACGTCGACGATGGTCGAGGAGACCGCGAGGGCCGCCACGAAGAGCGCGGCGTTGATGCCGCCGTCGGCGATGAGCGGCACCGCGATCGGGATGATCACCGGCAGCAGCGCCGTGGAGGAGGCGAAGGCCGAGACCACACCACCGACGTAGCAGAGGATCAGCGCGCCGAGCGCGGCCGCACCCAGGCCGGCGGCCCACGTGCCGACGAACTCCGGGGAGCCCGCGGTGGTGAGGATCGTGGCGTAGGTGCTCACGCCCGCGACCAGGAGCACCGTGGGCCAGGCGACCTGCTTGACGGCGTCCTTGTGCTGGTTGGGCGAGAGCATGGCCAGGATGACCGCGGCCGTGATGGCCACGAAGCCGATGTTCTTGTCGAAGGCCAGCGCGATGACGGCGACCGCGACGAAGGCGATGAGCGTCAGCACCTGGTCGCTGCGCACGCCCAGCGACTGCGTCGGCGTCGCGGTGGTGGTGCCCGTGCCGCGGGCCGGGATCGAGGCGCCGCCGCGGTGGAGGTCCTCGGTGAGGGTGTCGGGCCCCTGGGCCTCGTCGGCGTCGATGCGGCGGCTGACGAGCTCGCGACCGCCGAGGACGGCGAAGAGCACGACCGCGAGCAGGAAGTTGACGATCAGGCTGGAGAGGAACACCACGATCTCGTTGGACGGCAGGCCGGCGTCCTCCATCACCGAGTTGGTGATGATGCCGTAGATGCTGATCGGCGAGAACCCGCCGGCCTGCGCGCCGTGGACGACGAACATGCCCATCATCAGCGGGCTGATCCGGTAGCGACCGGCGAACCCGAGGGCGATCGGGCCGATGATGGCGCAGGCGGCCGGGCTGGCCGCGCCGATCGCGGTCAGCAGCGCGGTCACGAAGAACATCACCCACGGGATGAGCGCGACGCGCCCGCCCACGGCCCTGACCGCGCTGCGCACGATGAGGTCGACGGTGCCGTTGTTCCTCGCGATCGCGAACAGGTAGGTGACGCCGATCAGCGTGAGGATCAGGTCACCGCTGACCCCGGCCAGGATCTCCTTCTCGTCGAGCTCCAGGGCGTACATGCCCACCAACCACGCGGCGACGTAGGCCAACGCTCCCATGTTGATCGGCAGCAGCGTGCCGATCACGAACAACGCGACGAGCGCGATGATCGCTACCCATTCCGGTCCCATCAGGTCCCTCTCTCCCGAGCCCCGGCGGTCCCGGTGACCGCGATCACATCTGGCTCAGTGGCCTAGCCAATAGCCCAATGACCCATTAGTCAATACGCTGGCCGCATGTCCGACGCCGCCTTCCCGCGCCGCCTCGCCCGCACCCGGCTCTACGAGCAGGTGGCGGAGCAGATCACCGGGTGGGTGCAGGAGAACGGACTCGTGGCCGGCGATCGGCTGCCGCCCGAGCGCGAGCTCGCGACCCGGCTCGGGGTGAGCCGCGCGACGCTGAGCCAGGCCCTGGTGGCCCTCGAGGTCATCGGGGTGGTCGCGGTGCGCCACGGCGACGGCACCGTGGTGACCGGCTCCCCGGGCTCCCCGGGCGTGCCGGCCACCACCCGCATCACCGACGCGATCCGCGCCCACGCCGACCGGCTGCCCGAGATCCTCGAGACGCGCGACGCGCTCGAGACCAAGATCGCCTCGCTCGCCGCGGCGCGCCGCACCGACGACGACCTGGCGCGCATCCACGACGCCCTGGCCGCCATGGAGGCCGACATCGCCGCCGGTGGTCGCGGCGTGGAGGGCGACGAGCGCTTCCACGGCGCCGTCACCGCGGCCGCCCACTCGCTGCTGCTGGCCCGGCTGATGGGCGAGATCGGCGACCTCGTCCGCGAGTCGCGCATCGAGTCGCTCTCCCAGCCCGGGCGCCCGCGGGACTCCCTGGCCGGCCACCGCGCCATCGCCGACGCCATCGCCGCGGGCGACCCCGTCGCCGCGGCGGCGGCGATGCACCGCCACGTCGAGATGGTCAGCGACGTCGCCGTGCTGCGCGACGAGGAGCGGTGAGCGGGCTCGAGCAGCTGGCCGTGCTGGCCGCCGGCCTCGGGGCCGGCGTGCTCACCTCGACGGTGGGGGTGGCGTCGCTGCTGAGCTTCCCGGTGCTGCTCGCCGTCGGGCTGCCGCCGGTGGTGGCCAACGCCTCCAACACCGTGGGCCTCCTGCCCGGCGCCGTCAGCGGCTCGCTGGGCTACCGCGCGGAGCTGCGCGTGCACCCGCGGCTCACCTGGTCGGTGCTGCTGGCCTGCGGCACCGGCGCGGTGGCCGGGGCCTTCCTGCTGCTCTCCCTGCCGGCCGAGGTCTTCGGGGCGGTGGTGCCGTGGCTGATCCTCTTCACGTGCCTGCTGGTGGGCGTCCAGCCGCGCCTCTCGGCCCGGCTGCGGTCGCGCCACGACGGCGGGACCCCCGTGGACCGCACCGCGATGTCGCGCACCACCCGCGTCTTCTGCGCCCTCACCGGCGTGTACGGCGGCTACTTCGGCGCCGGCTCCGGGGTGATGGCGATGGCCGTGCTCGGCCTGGGACTCGACGTGGAGATGCGCGTGCTCAACGCCCTCAAGACCCTGGCGGTGATGGCCGGCAACCTCGTGGCCGGCGCGATCTTCGTCGTGGTCGCCGACCTCGACTGGACCGCGGTCGGGCTGCTCGCCCTCGGCTCGGTGGGCGGCGGCTACGTCGGCGCCCGCATCGGCCGGCGCCTGCCGCCGACCGTGCTGCGCTCCCTGGTCGTGGCCGCGGGCGTGGCCGCCGCCGTCGGGCTGCTGGTCTAGGGGCGGTCGGAGCCGCGCGCCGCGGCGGAGTCGGGGAAGCGCGCGTCGACGAGGGAGAACACCGCGTCGGAGAGCCGCGGGGCGGCGATGGTGACGATCTCGCCCAGCCGGCCCGCGAGGGTGTCGACGGTGACCGGGCGGTCCTCCAGCGCCCGCACGACCCGCGCGCCGGCCCGCTCGGGGGTCTCCCCCCGGCCGGCGTAGGCCTCGGTGGGGGCGATCATCGGGGTGCGGACCAGCGCGAAGCGCATGGCGGTGAAGGCGACGCCGTCGGCGTAGGTCTCGCGCCCGGCGATGCGGCCCCAGGTGTCGAGGGCGGTCTTGGAGGCGATGTAGGCGGAGAACTTCGGGGCCTTGACCTGCACGCCCCAGGTCACGACGTTGACCACGTGGCCGAAGCCCTGGGCCCGCATCGCGGGGAGCAGGCCCATGGTCAGCCGCACCGGGCCGAGGTAGTTGACCGCCATCGTGCGCTCCACGTCGTGCAGCCGGTCGTGGCTCAGGCGCAGCGAGCGGCGGATCGAGCGACCGGCGTTGTTGACCAGGTGGTCGACGGCGCCGTGCTCGGCCAGCACCTGCGCGACGAGGGCGTCGACGGCGTCGGGGTCGGTGAGGTCGCAGGGATAGGTCGCGGCCCGGCCGCCGGCCGCCTCGATCGTCTCCTGCACACGCGCCAGCTCCTCGGCCCGACGGGCGACGAGCAGCACCGTGGCGCCCTTGGCCGCGGCCTGCACCGCGGTGGCCTCGCCGATGCCGGAGGAGGCGCCGGTGACGAGCACGACCCGCCCGGCCAGGGGGCTGGGGAAGCCCAGCAGACGACGGACGCGGGAGACGGGCGTGGTCAGCAGCACCCGCGGAGTCTACGAGGGGGGAACGACCAGGGGCGTGCCGCCTCGAGCTGGGCGCTGAGGCTCAGCAGCGTCGGCTCGTCGTCGGTGCGGCCCACCAGCTGCACCGCCAGGGGCAGCCCGTCGGAGGCCAGCCCCGCCGGCACGGCGGCCGCGGGGTTGCCCGCGACGTTCCACAGCGCGGCGTAGGCGATCGAGGGCAGCGCCAGCAGCGAGCTGGCCACCGTGCCCCGGCCGTCGAGGACTCCGGCCCGGGCGGGACGGTGGGCCGTGGCGGGGGTGAGCAGCACGTCGACGGCGCCGTCGCCCTCGAAGACCCGGTTGGCCAGGGCCGAGACGGTGCGGGTGCGCCGCAGGGCGGCCTCCCGCACCCGCGGGGTCACCCACGCCCCCAGCCGCAGCGTCTCGCGCGTGCGACGCTCCAGCCGCTCGGGGTGCTGCACCAGCTCGGCCTCCGAGCGGATGCCGGCGAGGAACTGCGGCACGAAGGCAGCGGTCGGGTCGGGGTAGCGCGGGTCGACCTCGCGCACCTCGTGGCCCAGCTCGGCCAGCAGCCGCGCGGTGTCGTGGACGGCCGCGACGTGCTCGGGGTGCGGGCGCACGCCACGGGTGACCGGTCGCACCGACCAGCCGACCCGCAGCCGTCCCGGAGCACGGCCGGCCGCCTCCACGAAGGACCCGGCCTCCCCGGCGTGGTGGAGGTCGGAGGGCAGGCTGCCGCGCACCACGTCGTAGACCAGCGCGGCGTCCCGGACGCTGCGGGCCAGCGGGCCGGTCGTGCCCAGCGCCCACCACAGGTGCGGCTGCGGCGCCGCGGTCACCCGCCCGCGCTGCGGCTTGAGGCCGAAGAGCCCGCAGCAGGCGCTGGGGATGCGGATCGACCCGCCACCGTCGCCGCCGACGGCCACCGGCACCATGCCCGTCGCCACCGCCACCGCCGTGCCCCCGCTCGACCCGCCCGGGGTCCGCGAGGGGTCCCAGGGGTTGCGGGTCAGCCCGCGCGAGGCGCCCTCGGTGAACGGGAACGCGCCGAACTCCGGCATCGTCGTCTTGCCGACCACCACCGCGCCCGCCGCGCGCAGCCGACGCACCAGCTCCGCGTCGGCCGGCGCCGCGGCGGAGTTGGCCTCGCCGCCGTACGTCGTCACGGCGCCGGCGACGTCGAGCTCCTCCTTGACCGCCACCGGCACCCCGTGCAGCGGCCCCAGCGGCTCCCCCGCCGCCTGTGCCGCGTCGCGCGCGTCGGCCTCGGCGCGGGCCGCCTCGGCGAGCACGACCGAGAAGGCGTTGAGCGGCGGGTCGAGCCGCGCCACCCGCGCGAGACTCTCCTCGAGCACCTCCCGCGCGCTCGCCCGTCCCGAGGCGACCCGCTCGGCCACCGCCACCGCGTCGTGCTCGTCGACGCCCCTGCGCTCGTCCATGACCCGACCCTAGACCCGACCCTGGGGCCTGCTGCTTGACTCGGGCACGACCCGTCACCGCCGACCCCACCACCCCGAGGAGACCCATGCCGCTCGTCAGGATCGACGTCACCGCCGGCCGCACCCCCGAGGAGCTGCGGCGCCTCGCCGACGTCGTGCAGGAGGTGATGCTCGACGTCTTCGCCGCGCCGGCCCGCGACCGCTACCAGGTGGTGACCGAGCACCCGGCCGGGCAGATCATCGCCGAGGACACCGGGCTGGGCTACGAGCGCACCGACGGCATCGTCGTCGTGCAGGTCTTCCAGCAGGGCCGCGACGCCGAGCAGAAGCAGGCGCTCTACCGGGCGCTCGCCGACCGGCTCGAGGAGCACTGCGCGGTGCGCCCGCAGGACCTCATCGTCTCGGTGAGTGCCAACGAGAAGGAGGACTGGTCCTTCGGCGAGGGCAGGGCGCAGTTCCTCGACGGCGGCCTCTGACCCGCGCCGCGCTCAGGCCAGCGACTCCACCCAGGCGTCGTGGAGGGCGGAGTAGCGCCCGGTGCCGCCGGCGACCAGGTCGCCGGGCGCGCCGTCCTCGACGATGCGTCCGTGCTCCATCACCAGGACCCGGTCGGCGATCTCCACCGTCGAGAGCCGGTGGGCGATGATCACCGCCGTCCGGCCCGCCAGCACGGTGCGCAGCGCCTGCTGCACCAGGCGCTCGGAGGGCACGTCGAGCGAGGACGTCGCCTCGTCGAGGATGAGCACCGCGGGATCGGCCAGGAAGGCCCGGGCGAAGGCGACCAGCTGGCGCTGGCCGGCCGAGAGCCGACCGCCCTGGTTGGCGACGTCGGTGTCGTAGCCGTCGGGCATCGCGGCGATGAAGTCGTGGGCCCCCAGCGCGGTGGTCGCCTCGACCACCTGCGCCATCGTGGCCCCCGGGCGCCCGAAGCGGATGTTGTCGGCGATGGTGCCGGAGAACAGGTAGCTCTCCTGGGTGACCATGACGACGTGGTCGCGCAGGGTGTCGGAGGTCAGGTCGCGCACGTCGACCCCGTCGAGCAGCACCCGGCCGCCGGTGGGGTCGTAGAAGCGGGTCGCGAGCTTGGCCAGGGTGGTCTTGCCCGCGCCGGTCGTGCCGACCAGGGCCAGGGTCTGGCCCGCCGGCACGACGAGGTCGAGGTCGGGCAGCACCGGGCGGTCCTCGACGTAGGCGAAGCGCACGTGGTCGAAGCGCAGCTCCCCGTGGGCGGTGGGCAGCGCGACCGGTGAGGTCGGCTCCGGCACGTCGGGCTCCTCCTCCAGCACCCCGGCGAGCTTCTCCAGCGCCGCGGAGGCCGACTGGAAGGTGTTGTAGAACTGCGAGATCTCCATCATGGGCTCGAAGAACTGGCGCAGGTAGAGCAGGAAGGCGGCCAGGACGCCCACGGTCACGTCGCCGCGGTAGGCCAGCAGGGCGCCGTAGAGCAGCACGACGGCGATGGTGACGTTGCCGATGAGGCGGATGCCGGGCATGAACCACGCGACGAGACGGAACGCGACGAGGTTGGCCGCGCGGTACTGCTCGTTGACGTCGTCGAAGATCTCCTGGTTGCGCGGCTCGCGCCGGAAGGCCTGCACCGCACGGATGCCGCCCATCGACTCCACGAAGTGGACGATGACCAGCGCGACCTTCTCGCGGGTGGCGCGGTAGCTGCGGGCCGAGGCCTTGCGGAACCAGTTGGTGAGCAGCGCCAGGAACGGCCCGCACAGCAGCGCCACCAGGCCCAGCTCGACGTCGAGGAAGAGCAGGATGGCCGCGGTGCCGACCAGGGTGAGCGCCGCGGTGACGAGCCCGTCGAAGCCGGTCTCGAGCATCTCGTAGACGGCGTCGACGTCGGAGGTCTGGCGCGAGATGACCCGGCCCGAGGTGTAGCCGTCGTGGAAGGCGGGGCTGAGGTCCTGGAAGTGGCCGAAGACCCGGCGCCGCACCTGGAGCAGGACGTCCTGGCCGATGCGCCCGGAGCGCACCAGGAAGAGCTGGCGCGCGACGGCCTGGAGCAGGGTCGCGCCCAGCACGGCGCCGACCACCACCAGCAGCACCGTCAGGTCGTCGTCGCGACGGATGGGCGGGATGCCCGAGTCGATGCCGACCTTGACCAGGTAGGGGATCGCCAGGCGCGCGGCGTTCTCGACGACGACGACCGCGACGAGCAGCCACAGCGCCCGTCGGTAGGGCGCGAGCAGCTCCCCCAGCAGCCGGCGGGCGCCCCCGCCCAGCCGCGCGGCGGTCATCGCCTCGGCGGCCTCGTCGGCGTCGACCGCCGCCGCGCCGCGCCAGTCGGTCGCGGCGCTCACACCGACACCGCCGCGTCGTCGGCCCAGGCCTCGGCCGACAGCAGCCGGGCGTAGGCGGGCACGGTGGCCAGCAGCTCGCGGTGCTCGCCGACGTGGGTGATGGTGCCGTGCTCCACCAGCGCGACCCGGTCGGCCAGCATCACGGTGGAGGCACGGTGCGCGACGACGAGCCCCGTGGTCGACCCCAGGACGCGGCCCAGCGCCTCCTCGACCAGCTTCTCGGTGTGCACGTCGAGGGCCGACAGGGTGTCGTCGAGCACCAGCACGGCCGGGCGCGCCAGCACGGCACGGGCCAGGGCCAGGCGCTGCCGCTGGCCCCCGGAGAGCGAGAGCCCCTGCTCGCCGATGCGGGTGTCGAGACCCCACGGCAGGTCGTGGACGAACTGCGCCTGGCTGATCTCGAGGGCCTCGGCGACGTCGGCGTCGGAGGCGTCGGCGCGACCGAGGGTGAGGTTCTCCCGGGCGCTCATCGAGAAGAGCGTGGGGTCCTCGAAGGCGGTGGCGACCAGCGAGCGCAGGTGCACCAGGTCGAGCTCGCGCACGTCGATCCCGTCGAGCAGCACCCGTCCGCCGGTCACGTCCCACAGCCGCGGCACCAGGGCGGTCAGCGCGGTCTTGCCCGACCCGGTGGCACCGACGAGGGCCACGGTCTCCCCCGGCGCGACGTCGAGGCTGACGTCGCGCAGCACCGGCTCGTCGGGGGCGTCGGGGAAGGCGAAGTCGACGTGCTCCAGGCGCAGGTGGCCGCGGGGCCGCTCGATGCGGCGCGTGCCGCCGACGATGGCGGGCTCGGTGTCGAAGATCTCCAGGATCCGCGCGCTCGCCGTCATCGCCTCCTGGGCCATGGCGAGGATGACGCCAAGGGAGGAGATCGGCCAGACCAGCGAGAGCATCAGCGTGATGAAGGCGACCAGCTCGCCGGGCGTGAGCGCGCCGCGGCCCACGCCGATCGCACCGAGCAGCAGCACCGCCGCGACCGCGAGGTTGGGCACCGCGCCGAGGAAGGTCCAGAAGCGGGCCGAGAGACGCACCTTGTCCATGCTCGTGGCGTGCAGGGTGCGGGCGGCCGCGGCGTACTGCTCGCCGACGTGGCCGCTGCGGCCGAAGGACTTGATGACGCGGATGCCGACGGCGCCCTCCTCAGCGAGGGTGGCGAGGTCGCCCTGCTCGTCCTGCACGCGGCGCGAGACGACGACGTACTCCTTCTCGAAGCGCATGCACAGCCACACGATGGGGGCGGCGGCCGCCGCGACGACCAGGCCCAGCGGCCAGTACATGTGCAGCAGCACCGCGGTCGTGGCGACCAGCTGCACGACGTTGACCAGCAGGAAGAGCACGCCGAAGCCGCTGAAGCGGCGGATCGCGGAGAGGTCGGTGGTGGCGCGTGAGAGCAGCTGACCCGAGCCCCAGCGGCTGTGGAAGGCCATGGGCAGGCGCTGGAGGCGCTCGTAGAGGTCGTGGCGCATCGCGGTCTCGATGCCGAGCACGGCGTTGGACTGCACCCAGCGGCGCCAGAAGACCAGCACGGCCTCGAGCACGCCGAGCCCCAGCGCGAGCAGGCCGAGCGGGAGGATCGCCCCCGCGTCGCGCTCGGTGATCGGCCCGTCGATGAGGGCCTTGGTGACCAGCGGCACCGCGATCGACAGGGCCACCACCCCGAGGCTGGTCAGCAGCATGATGGTCAGGGCCACCACGTGCGGCCGCAGGTACGGCGCCAGGCGCAGCAGCGAGCGCACGTCGGCCGGCGGCGGCGCGGCGGCCCCCGCCGGGGCCTCGGCGGGGGACGGCCCGAGAACAGTTGACATCGTCAAGCAGCCTAGGCGCGGGCGCCGACAACGGGCCAATCCGTCAGCCGGCCAGCAGTCCCCGCACGACACGGAGCGCGACCGACATCCGCGCCAGGTCGGCGCTCTCGTCGGAGCAGATCTCCTGCAGCGTGGCCGCGGCCCGCGAGACCACGACCTCGTCGCCGTCCTCCCACGAGCCGATGCGGGCGGTGGCCGACTCCTCCCCCGACGTCGCGGCCAGCACCTGACCGGTGAGCTGCACGTGCACCGCGTTGAGGTCGTCGCGCAGGGCGGCCCGGGCCATGGTCTGCCACCGGTCGTGCCTCGGCAGGTCCAGGATCCGGTCGACCAGCACCGGCAGACCGAGCCGCTCGCCCAGGGCCACGTGCACCCGGGTCACCTCGACCGGGTCGAGCCCGTCGCGCAGGGCGAGGTCGACCACGCCCAGCAGCGTGTAGGCCGGCTGCAGACCGGCCACGCGCGAGGCGAGCTCCTCGTCGAGCCCGCCGCGCACCAACCGGTCACGCCGGTCCTCGAAGGCCTGCAGCTCGCGCCCGGTGAGCAGGTCGGGCAGGGCCGCCATCGTCGCCTGCACCGGATCGCGGAAGTGCTCCACCGTGGCCGAGGAGTCGAGCGGGGGGCGGCGGTTGACCACGAGCCAGCGCGAGGCCCGCTCGACCAGCGTGCGCATCTCCAGCCGGGCCCGGGTCTGCACGCCGGCGTCGATGCGGGTGTCGAGGGTCGCGAGCCGCTCGCGCAGGTCGAGGGAGCCGAAGATCTCGCGGGCCACGAAGTTGGCCCGGGTCAGCTCGGCGGCGCTCGCGCCGGTCTCCCCGCCCAGGCGGGGCCAGAAGGTCATGCCGGCGCCGTTCACCAGGTCGTTGACCACCTGCGTGACGATGATCTGGCGTCGCAGCGGGTGGTCGGCGACCTGCGCGGCGAAGCGCTCGCGCATCGGCGTCGGGAAGTAGACCTCCAGGTCGTGGGCGAGGTAGGGGTCGTCGGGCAGGTCGGACTCGAGCAGCTCCTCGGCCAGGACGATCTTGGTCCAGGCCAGCAGCACCGAGAGCTCGGGCGCCGTGAGGCCCTCCCGGGCGTCGAGGCGCCGGCGCACCTCGGCGCTCGAGGGCAGGCCCTCGATCTCGCGCACGAGCACGCCGTCGCGCTCCAGGCGGCGCATCCAGTCCTCGTGCACGTGCAGCAGCGCGGCGGCGTGGTCGGCGGCGTTGGCCAGGGCGAGGTTCTGCTCGTAGTTGTCGGCCAGCACCAACGAGGCGACCTCGTCGGTCATCTCCGCCAGCAGGGCGTTGCGCTGCTTGCCCGTGAGGTCGCCGGCGGCCACCACCCGGTCGAGCAGGATCTTGATGTTCACCTCGTGGTCGGAGGTGTCGACGCCGGCGGAGTTGTCGATGAAGTCGGTGTTGATCGCCCCGCCCGAGCCGTCGCCGCCGCGCTGGGCGTACTCGATGCGGCCGGCCTGGGTCAGGCCCAGGTTGCCGCCCTCGCCGACGCAGCGGGCGCGGACCTCGCGACCGTCGACGCGGATGGCGTCGTTGGACTTGTCGCCGGCGTCGGCGTGGGTCTCCTGCGAGCCCTTGACGTAGGTGCCGATGCCGCCGTTCCACAGCAGGTCGACGGGGGCCTGCAGGATCGCCCGCATCAGCTCGGCCGGGGTCAGCCGGTCCACGTCGTCGGGCAGTCCGAGCGCCCGCCGCACCTGGGGGCTGACCGGCACGGACTTCAGGGTCCGGGACCACACGCCCCCGCCCTCGGAGATCAGGGAGGCGTCGTAGTCCTGCCAGCTGGAGCGCGGCAGGTCGAAGAGCCGACGGCGCTCGGCGTAGGACGTCGCGGGGTCGGGGTCGGGGTCGAGGAAGACGTGGCGGTGGTCGAAGGCGGCCACCAGCCGGGTCGTGGGCGAGCAGAGCAGGCCGTTGCCGAAGACGTCGCCGCTCATGTCGCCGATGCCGACGCAGGTGAACTCCTGGGTCTGGCAGTCGATGCCGCGCTCGCGGAAGTGGCGCTGCACCGAGACCCACGCCCCGCGGGCGGTGATGCCCATGGCCTTGTGGTCGTAGCCCACCGAGCCGCCCGAGGCGAAGGCGTCGCCGAGCCAGAAGCCGTAGTCGGCCGCCACCGCGTTGGCGAGGTCGGAGAAGGTCGCCGTGCCCTTGTCGGCGGCGACCACGAGGTAGGAGTCGTCGCCGTCGTGGCGCACCACGTCGCGCGGGGGCACGGTCACGCCGTCGACCAGGTTGTCGGTGAGGTCGAGCAGACCCCGGACGAAGGTGGTGTAGGCCGCCACCCCCTCCGCCATCCAGGCCTCGCGGTCGCCCGGGTCGGGCAGCTGCTTGGCGTAGAACCCGCCCTTGGCGCCGACCGGCACGATCACGGTGTTCTTGACCATCTGGGCCTTGACCAGGCCGAGCACCTCGGTGCGGAAGTCGTCGCGGCGGTCGGACCAGCGCAGTCCGCCGCGTGCGACCGCGCCGAAGCGCAGGTGCACGCCCTCGACCCGCGGGGAGTGCACGAAGATCTCGAAGCGGGGCCGCGGCTGGGGCAGGTCGGGCACGGCCTGCGGGTCGAGCTTGAAGGACAGGTAGGCGTGGGGCTCACCGTCGACGGTCTGGAAGTAGTTGGTGCGCAGGGTGGCGCGGACCAGCGTGAGGTAGGACCGCAGGATGCGGTCGTGGTCGAGGCTGGCGACGTCCTCCAGCGCCCGACCGAAGGCCGCGACGAGGTCGTCCTCCCCGCGTGCCCCGGCGCCGGGGTGGGGATCGAAGCGGGCCTCGAAAACCGCGACCAGGAGCCGGGTGAGGTCGACGTTGTCGCGCAGTGCGCCCTCGATGGAGTCCTGGGCGAAGGGCGAGCCGGCCTGGCGCATGTACTTGGCGTAGGCGCGCAGCACCGAGGTTTGGCGCCAGGTCAGCCCGGCGCCGAGCACGAGCCCGTTGAAGCCGTCGATCTCGCTGCGTCCCTCCCAGACCGCGCGCAGCGCGTCCTGGAAGAGGCCGCGCGCCCGCTCGGGCAGGGCGCGGCCGTAGCGCAGGCCGAACTCGTAGACGTAGGACGGCCGGTCGAGGCCGTCGAGCTCGTAGGGGCGCTCGTCGACGACCTCGACCCCGAGGGAGGACAGCATGGGCAGCACCTGCGAGAGGCTCAGCGGCTCGCCGACGCGGTAGACCTTGAGCCGGGCCTCGCCGCGGCCGGCGTCGAGCTGCTCGTAGAGCGACAGGTCGATGCCCTCCTCGCCCTCGACGTCCTCGAGGCGACGCAGGTCGACCGCCGCGGTGCGCGGGGAGAAGTCCTCCTTGTAGGCCTCCGGGAAGGAGTCGACGTAGCGCCGCCCGAGGCGGGCGCCGGCCTCCTCGCCGTACTCCGCGATGACCGCGGAGGTGAAGTCGTCGCGCCAGCTGCGGCTGGCCTCCGAGAGCCGACGCTCGAGGTCGGCGGCGTCGATGTCGCCGCTCCCCCCGGCCGCGTCGGCGGAGAGGTGGACGACGAAGTGCACGCGCGCGGTGGTCGACTCGTTGATCCGCACGGTGAACTCGACCGACTCGCCGTGGAGACGGTCGAGGAGGATCTGGGAGAAGCGCTCGCGCACCGCGGTGTTGTAGCGGTCGCGCGGCAGGTAGACGAGCACCGAGACGTAGCGCCCGTAGGTGTCGCGCCGGGTGATCGTGCGCACCGCGCGCCGCTCGCGGGCGTGCATGGCCGCCTCGGCGCGCGGCGCCAGCTCGTCGACGCTGGTGTGGAAGAGCTCGTCGCGGGGGTAGGTCTCGAGGGTGTCCATGAGGGCACGTCCGGCGTAGCTGCGCGGGTCGTAGCCGCTGCGGCGCAGCACGGCGGCCGCGCGCTCGCGCAGCAGCGGGATGCGGGTGAGGCTCTCGGCGTAGGCGGTCGAGGAGAACAGCCCGAGGAAGCGACGCTCCCCGACCACGGCCCCCGAGGCGTCGAACGTCTTCACCCCGACGTAGTCGAGGTACGCCGGGCGGTGCACGGTCGCCCGGGAGTTGGCCTTGGCCAGCACCAGCAGGCTGCGCTCGCGCGCGCGGGCCTTGACCGCCTCGGGCAGGCGCGCGAAGGACTCCGACTGGTCCTGGTCGGCGCGCAGGATGCCCAGGCCCGTGCCCGGCACCGCGCGCAGCACCTCGTCCTCGGCCGAGCCCTCCGAGCCGCCGGTCGAGCCGCCGGCGGAGCCCTCGGACGGCACGGTCTCGAGGTGGTACTCGCGGTAGCCGAGGTAGGTGAAGTGGTCGTCAGCGAGCCACTCCAGCAGCTCGGCGCCCTGCCGGACCTCCTCGGGGTCCAGCGGCGGCGGGTCCTGGCGCAGCTCCTCGACGATCTCGAGCATCCGGCCGCGGGTGCGGCTCCAGTCCTCGACCGCCTCGCGGACGTCGCGCAGCACCCGCTGGACGTCGGCGACCAGGTCGCGCGCGAGCTGCTCCCCGGTCTCGCCCTGGGGCAGCCGGTCGATCTCGACGTGCATCCACGACTCGCGCACGGCCTCGCCGTCGGGCTGCAGCGCGCCGTCGTCGACGACGCCGACGAGCTGCAGGGCTCCGGTGATGTCGCGCCGCACGTCGAAGTGGGGGTGGACGACCACGTGCACGTCGTGGAGCTGCCGGGCCAGCTCCATGGTGAGGGAGTCGACCAGGAAGGGCATGTCGTCGGTGACGACCTCCACGACCGTGTGACCGGAGGCCGACCAGCCGTGCTCGGCGAGCGTCGGGGTCAGCACGCGCACCGCCGCGGTGCCCTGCGGCCGCTCCGTGGCCAGCCGGTGGTGGGAGGCGAGGGCGCCGTAGACGTCGGCCTCGCTCCGACCGGCGAGGTCCTCCGGGGCGACGTGGCGGTAGTAGGCGGCCAGCAGCGCGCCCACGTCGTCGTGGGGCGGACCGCCCGTGCCCTTCCCGGCCCGGGCCAGGTCGGTCGCCTTCGCGAGGAGGTCGGACTTGTCCAGATCATGCGTCGTCGTTGACACGGGACCGACCCTAGGACCCCCGGACGGGTGGGGCCAACGCGCCCCGCCCGGTCTCGACCACCGCGGCGCGCACGAGGTCGACGCCCTCGCCCGCCCCGAGGCTCCAGGGGTCGCGCCACAGCGCCTCCCACGTGGTCTCACCGCGGTCGACCGAGGCCGCGTGGCGCCGCTGGGCGAGCGTCCCGCCGCGCGCAGCGCGCTCCAGCGCACCGAGCACCGGCCGCGGGACACCGCGGTCGAGCTCCGCGGCGCGCCGCAGGGTGCGACCCGACCGCTCGAGCGCGGCGGCGAGGAGCCGGTCGGCCTGCGAGCCGCTCACGGCACCAGGTCGGGCAGGGAGGCGAGCAGCGCGAGCCGGTCGCCCACGTGGCGGGCCCAGACCGGCACCGTCTCCTTGAGCTCCAGCAACCGCTGGACCAGGTCGACCACGAGCCGGACGTCGTCGACGAGGTCGGTGATCGCGTCGAGCCCCTTCATCGCCACCTCGGCGGCCAGGGCGGCCCACCCGGCCGGTCCGGAGGCGCGGCTGAGCAGCGCGCGCACGAGCCGCGCCATGGCCTTGCCGAGCTCGACGACGAGGTGCTCGACCTCGACCCCGAGCCGCTCGGAGACGTCGGCGACCTCCTCCAGCACGAGCGCGCCGCGCTCCACGACGGCGCCCACCGCGCGGCCGACGAGGGCGAGCCCCTCGATCCGTGCCGCGCAGGCGGCCCCGGCCAGCCCGCTCCACCCGAGCGCGACGTGCACGGCGAGACGGTCGAGGTTGCCGGCCCAGGCGGCCCACGCCGACCCGGTGGTCACGCAGGCCGTCGCGTTCTGCCGGATCGCGGTGTAGTCGCCGCTCAACGGCAGCACGACCAGCTCCTCGAGGCTGCCGCCCGGCAGCTCGGGCAGCCCCGCGCCCACGCCGTTGAGGGCGCGCACCCCCAGGTTGATCGTGTCGCGCATGGCCGAGAAGGCGGCGTCCCACGACTCGAAGGTGGCGTCGTGGCGGCGCTGGGGGTCGCTCTCCCCGGGCGCGAGGAGCACCGGGTCGAGCAGCACCGGGCCGCTCACGCCCCCGCTCCCGCCACGTCGCGGTGCACGAGCGCGGCCGACGCCGACGCGTCGAGGTCGGCGGCCTCGAGCCCGGCCAGGGCCGACTCCACGTCGTCGACCGCGTCGGCCCAGACCGCCGCGAAGCGCCGGTCGAGCGCGTCGAAGGCGGCCGACACGAGGTCCATGGCCTCGGCCAGGGGCCGCAGCACGCACACCGGGCTCGGCTCGAAGCCGTCGCGCCGCGCCACCCACTCCCGGGCGTAGTCGCTCACCGCGCGCTCCTGCTCGGCCAGCACCGCGAGGTGACGCGGCACCCGCCACGTCTCGGCCCAGCTCGTGATCTCCGGTCCACCCGTCATGACCCACCTCCCGCTCCCCGCCGGCGCACGGTGCGCCGGCCCCCTCCAGGTGCCCGGCGGGGGCGGGCTTTGAAACGGGAGCATGATGGGGCTGTGGACAACGCGCTGCTCTTCGACGCCCGGGCGCGGGTGCTGGCCGACCTCCGGGCCCGCGACCACGCCACGCCACCCGCCGTGTCGGCGCTGGAGGACGCCGTCTCGGCGCGCTCGTGGTGGGCGGGGCAGTGGCCCGAGGGGGCGCAGTACGTCGCCGGCCTGGTCGCCCAGGACGTGCAGGACGCGCTCTTCGAGAGCACCGGTCGCTGGCCCCTGTGCGTCGGCTGCCCCGACGCGCCGGAGCACTCGCTCTACATCCAGCCCGACCTCGGGGGCCCCGACCCGCACTGGGTGTGCGAGGAGACCGGCCAGACGGTCGCCGACCTGGGCCGCCTCGGTGAGTGGCGCCCCTTCTGAGCCGACCCCTCCCAGGCGTCGTGGCCCTCAGGCGTCGTGGCCGAGCTGGACCCAGAGCGTGAAGCGGTCGGCGCGGTAGACGGTGCGCGAGACCTCGACGACCTTGTCGCCGGCCAGCGCGCGTCGCGAGTGGCGCAGCACCGGCGCGCCCTCGTCGACCTCCAGGAGGGTCGCCTCCTCGGGCGTCGCCCGGTCGGCGGTGATGGAGTCCTCGGCCCAGGTCGGGCGCAGGCCGCGGCCGTCGAGGGCGTCGTAGAGGCTGGTCGGCATGCCGCTCTGGAGGAAGCCGGGCAGGAGGACCTCGTTGAGGTAGGCGTCCTCGAGGCACATCGGCGTGCCGTCGGCGCGGCGCAGCCGCCGCCAGTGGATGACGGCGTCGCCCTCGGTCAGGCTCAGCGCACGGGCCACGCCGGGACCGGCCTGCTCACGACGCGCGAGGAGGGTCTGCGACTCGGCCAGCAGCCCGCGCCGTGACATCTCCTCGGTGTAGCCGGTGATCCGGCTGGCCGCACGCCGCGGGCGGGCGACGAAGGTGCCCCGCCCGGGGATGCGCTCGAGCAGCCCCTCGACCACGAGCGCGTCCATCGCCTGGCGCACCGTCATGCGGGCCACGCCGAACTGGTGCACGAGCTCGCGCTCGGAGGGAGCGGGCGACCCGGGAGCGCTGCCGGTCACCAGGGAGCGGACGTACTCGCGCACCGCGACGTGCTTGAGGCCACGCCCATCCGGCGCCAGAACGTCTTCCACGCCCCCCAGATTAGGGAGGCGCGCGGCGCCCTGTCCGGCGAATGCGCAACCTCGGGCGCCCCAGGGGTGAGCCCGTGCCGCGTCCCCCTCCCTACCCTCGACCCATGCACGTCGAGCGCACCTTCACCGTCCCGCGGCCCGTCGAGGCCGTCTTCGACTACCTCAGCGACTTCGCGCACACCACCGAGTGGGACCCCGGCACCGTCACCACCACCCGCACCTCCGGCGACGGCGGCGTCGGCACGACGTACGCCAACACCTCGCAGTTCATGGGCCGCACGGTCGACCTGACCTACGAGACGACGGCCTTCGAGCGGCCCTCGCGCGTGCAGTTCCGCGGCACCAACAAGTCGGCGACCGCGACCGACACGCTGAGCTTCTCCCCCGACGCCGACGGCAGCGCGACCCGCATCCACTACCGGGCCGACTTCGACTTCGGCTTCCTGCTCAACCTCGTGGCACCCATCGTGCTGCGCGGCAAGCTCGACACCCTGGCCGACGAGACCGTCGAGCAGATCACCCGCACGCTGCTGAACAAGGCCGTCTGACCGGCGGCGCGCCGGCCGGTCGGTCGAACACGCGTTCGACCGACCGGGCTAGGGTGGTCGCGTGGACTTCCAGTCGTCGCTCTTCGAGGCGCCGGTCGCGCAGGTCGGTGACCTGAGCGCCCTCGAGCGCCACCCGCTGTCGCACGGCGCGTGGGTCGACGTGCACCGCACGTGGCTCCCCGAGCCCGACGACGTGCTCGCCACCCTGGTCGCCGACGTGCCGTGGCGCGCCGAGCGACGCCAGATGTACGACCGCGTCGTCGATGTGCCGCGGCTCGTGCACACCTACCTCGTCGGCGACGCCCTGCCCCACCCGCGGCTCGCACAGGCCCGTGACGCGCTGAGCGCGCACTACGCCGACGAGCTCGGTGAGCCCTTCCGCACCGCCGGCTGCTGCTACTACCGCGACGGGCGCGACAGCGTGGCCTGGCACGGCGACACCATCGGGCGCGGCTCGACGCAGGACACGATGGTCGCGATCGTCTCCTTCGGCGACCCGCGGCGCCTGGCGCTGCGCCCCCGTGGCGGCGGGGCCTCGCTGTCCTTCGAGATGGGCCACGGGGACCTGCTCGTCATGGGCGGCTCCTGCCAGCGCACCTGGGAGCACGCCGTGCCGAAGGTCGCCTCGGCCGGGCCGCGGGTCTCGGTGCAGTTCCGCCCGCTCAACGTGTTCTGACCGCACCCACTCACCCCCTTGGGCGGAACAGCGGCCCCCCACCCGTGGTTGTGTCGAACCATGGACGCCACTGCCACCATCGGCCTGACCGGCCTCGCTGTCATGGGCCGCAACCTGGCCCGCAACATCGCCCGCAACGGGCACACCATCGCCGTGCACAACCGCACCGCCGCCAAGATGACCGCGCTCGTCGAGGAGTTCTCCGACGAGGCCCGCGAGGGCGGCGGGGAGCTGGTGGGCTCGGAGAGCCTCGAGGACTTCGTCGCCTCGATCCAGCAGCCCCGCACCATCCTGGTGATGGTGAAGGCCGGCGGGCCGACCGACGCCGTCATCGACGAGCTGGTGCCGCTGCTCGACGAGGGCGACATCGTCGTCGACGCCGGCAACGCGCACTTCACCGACACCCTGCGCCGCCAGCAGGCCCTCGAGGAGAAGGGCCTGCACTTCGTGGGCATGGGCGTCTCGGGCGGCGAGGAGGGCGCCCTCAACGGGCCCTCGATCATGGTGGGCGGCTCCGAGCACGCCTACGAGAACCTCGGCCCCGTGATGGAGTCGATCGCCGCGGTCGTCGACGGCACCCCGTGCAGCACCCACGTCGGTCCCGACGGCGCCGGGCACTTCGTCAAGATGGTGCACAACGGCATCGAGTACGCCGACATGCAGCTGATCGCGGAGTCCTTCGACCTGCTGCGCACCGTCGGCGGCCTCGAGCCCGCCGAGATCGCCGACGTCTTCGACGAGTGGAACCGCGGCGACCTCGAGTCCTTCCTCATCGAGATGACCGCCGACGTCCTGCGCCACACCGACGCCGAGACGGGCAAGCCCTTCGTCGACGTCGTGCTCGACCAGGCCGAGCAGAAGGGCACCGGCCGCTGGACCGTGCAGAGCGCCCTCGACCTCGGCGTGCCGATCACCGGCATCGCGGAGGCGACCTTCGCCCGCAGCCTCTCGGGCCACGCCGAGCAGCGCGCCGCGGCCCGCGAGATGTTCTCCACCACCTCCGAGGAGCACACCGTCGAGGTCGACCGCAACGTCTTCGTCGACCAGGTGCGCGCGGCGCTCTACGCCTCCAAGGTCGTGGCCTACGCGCAGGGCTTCGACCAGATCGCGGCCGGCGCGGAGGAGCACGGCTGGGACATCGACCTCGGCAGCATCGCCACCATCTGGCGCGGCGGCTGCATCATCCGGGCGCAGTTCCTGGACCGCATCAAGGAGGCCTACGCCGAGGAGCCCGACCTCACCACGCTGCTGACCACGCCCTACTTCGCCGACGCGGTCAAGGACGGCGTCGACGCCTGGCGCGACGTGGTGGCCACCGCGGCGCAGGCCGGCGTGCCGATCCCGGCCTTCGCCTCCTCGCTGTCGTACTTCGACGGGCTGCGGCGCGGCCGCCTGCCCGCCGCGCTCATCCAGGGCCTGCGCGACAACTTCGGCGCCCACACCTACCAGCGGGTCGACCGCGACGGCTCCTTCCACACCACGTGGGCGGGCGACCGCACCGAGCAGGAGGCCTGACATGACCGGCCCGAGCGACACCTTCCGCATCGGCGGCGACCTGCCCGTGAGCCGGTTGGGCTACGGCACGATGCAGCTCACGGGCGAGGGCGTCTGGGGGCCGCCCGAGGACCACGACGGCGCGATCGCCGTGCTCCGTCGCGCCGTCGAGCTCGGCGTCACCCTCTTCGACACCGCCGACTCCTACGGCCCCGAGGTCGCCGAGGACCTGCTCCGCGAGGCGCTGCACCCCTACGCCGACGACGTCGTCATCGCCACCAAGGCCGGCCTGACCCGCACCGGTCCCGGCCAGTGGATCCCGGTCGGTCGCCCGTCCTACCTGCGCCAGCAGTGCGAGCTGAGCCTGCGCCGCCTCGGCCTCGAGCGCATCGACCTCTTCCAGCTGCACCGCATCGACCCCGAGGTCGCGCTGGAGGACCAGGTCGGGGAGCTGGCCGCGCTGCAGCAGGAGGGCAAGATCCGCCACATCGGGCTCTCCGAGGTCAGCGTCGAGCAGACCCGGGCCGCCCGCGAGGTCGCGACCATCGCCACCGTGCAGAACCTCTACAACCTGGCCGACCGCAGCGCCGAGGAGCTCGTGGACTACTGCGAGGCGGAGGGGATCGGCTTCATCCCGTGGTTCCCCCTCGCCACCGGCGCGCTGTCGAAGGACGACGGACCGCTGGCGGCGGCGAGCCGCGAGCACGACGCCACGCCCTCGCAGCTCGCGCTGGCCTGGCTGCTGCGCCGCTCCCCTGTCATGCTGCCGATTCCGGGCACCAGGAGCCTGGACCACCTCGAGTCCAACACCGCGGCGGCCGGGATCGAGCTGAGCGACACCGAGTTCGAGGCGCTGGCCCGGGCCACGGCCTGACCCCCCTTCCCCACCACCAGGAGACGACCGATGAGCACCCAGTCCCACGAGCCCACCGCGGGCGACCGCGGCCCCGGCACCGACCCCACGCCCACCCCGACCGACACCGGCTCGAGCCGCCACGAGGACCCGCTGCGCGGCTCACGCACCAGCGGCCTCTGGGTCGCCGTCATCGCCTCGATCGTGGTGCTCGTGCTGCTGGTGGTCTTCATCATGCAGAACACCGAGCGGGTCACCGTGGCCTTCCTGCCCTGGGAGGCCGAGCTGCCCCAGGCCGCCGCCCTCCTCATCGCCGCCGCCGCGGGCATGCTGCTGGCCGGCATCGTCGGCAGCATGCGCATCCTGCAGCTGCGACGCCGCGTCAAGCGCGAGGTGAAGGTCAACCGCAAGGGCTGACCGCGGTCGATTCCGTCGTCTCCGGCGCAGGTGCGAGACTGCGCCGGAGATGAGCACCAGCACCCCCGGCAGCACCGGCACGACCGACCGCCCGACCCTCGCGTCCTTCTGGCACGACCTGCCCCGGGAGGGGCGGCTGCTGCTGTCGGTGGTGGTCCTGGAGTTCTTCGGCACCGGTCTGGTGCTGCCCTTCCAGGTCGTCTACCTCAACGAGGTCCGCGGCTTCGCCCTCGCCGACGTCGGGCTGCTGCTCGCGGTGCCCCCGCTGATCGGCTTCCTCATCGTCGGCCCCGGCGGCGCCCTCATCGACCGCATCGGGGCCCGGCGGGTGCTGCTCGCCTCGCTGCTCCTGCTGGTCGCCGGCAACGCCCTCCTCGCCTTTGCCTCGACCATGCTGCTGGCCGGGGTGGCGCTGACGCTGAACGGCGTCGCCTTCGGCGTCTCCTGGCCGGCCTCCCAGAGCTTCATCGCCGCCGTCGTGCCGGCCGCGCTGCGCCAGCGCTACTTCGGCGTCAACTTCACCCTGCTCAACCTCGGCATCGGGATCGGCGGGATCCTCGGCGGGGTGCTGGTCGACGTCGAGCAGGTCTCGACCTTCCAGGCCATCTACCTCGGCGACGCCGCGAGCTACCTGCCCGCGATCGTCCTGCTCCTCGGCCCGCTGCGCCACGTGGCCGGGCGGCCCGACCACGACACCGCGACCACCGGGCCGTCGGTCGGCTACCTCGTGGTCCTGCGCCGGCCCGCCGTGGCCTCGCTCATGGTGCTGGGCTTCGTGTCGTCCTTCGTCGGCTACTCCCAGCTCAACGCCGGGATGCCGGCCTACGCCCGCGCCGTCGGCGAGGTCTCGACCCAGGGCCTGGGCCTGGCCTTCGGCGCCAACACCCTGGTCATCGTGGTGCTCCAGCTGTTCGTGCTCCAGCGCATCGAGGGCCTGCGGCGCACCCGGGTCATCGCGGTGATGGCGGTGATCTGGTCGCTGGCCTGGCTCTGCCTCGGCGCCACCGGGCTGGTCGCCGGCACCGTCGCGGCCACCGTGCTCGTCGCCGCCTGCGCCTCCGTCTTCGCCCTCGGCGAGACCCTGCTCCAGCCGACCATCCCGGCGCTGGTCAACGACCTGGCCCCCGACCACCTGCGGGGGCGCTACAACGCGCTCAGCTCGGCCTCCTTCCAGGCCGCCGCCGTCATCGCCCCGCCGGTCTCCGGCTTCCTCATCGGCCACGCGCTGGGCGAGGTCTACATCGGGCTGCTCGTCGTCGGGTGCCTGCTCTGCGGCGCCCTGGCCGTGCTGCGCCTGGAGCCCCAGCTCGACCCCGTCACCAACGGGGTGCGGCCCCGCCCCGACCGGTCGGGCGCCGCGGTCGACTGACCCGCACGGGCACCAGCGCGCGCACCGATCCCTCCCGCAGGGCACCGGCCCACACACCGGCCCCGTAGGCCACGTCGTCGAGGCGGCGCAGGGCGGCGTACGGGACCAGGCCGAGGCGCGGGCCGGTGCGGCGGTGGTCGGCGACGGCGTCGAGCACCCCCACCACCACGACCGTACGGCGGGCCCGGCGCGAGACGACCGCGGCGAGCAGGGCCGTGGGCCACTGCTCGCGCAGCAGCACCGACCCGCTCCCCCACAGCGCCGCCACCGCCTCCTCGAGCACCACGATCGCGGCCGCCCGCACCGGGCGGGGCGACCCGTCGCGCCGCAGGCCGCGGGTGCGCCCGACGAGCGCGAGGCCCGCCGCGGCGCCGGTCACCGCCAGCGCCCGCCGCCCGAGCAGGGGCGCGCCCACGAGCCCGCCCAGCAGCGCGACGGTCCACGGCCGCAGCACCAGCGAGGCCGCCGCCTGCGGGTGGCGGGCGGCCAGCGGAGCCGCGGAGGTGCCGTAGAAGGCCTTGCGGCCGGCCCAGGCCGCCACGCCGGTCCGGTGCTCGTGACGCACGTGGGCGCCGGGCTCGTAGCGCACCCGCCAGCCCGCGGCGAGCAGGCGGCGCACCAGGTCGACGTCCTCGCCGCAGCGCAGCCGTGGGTCGAAGCCGTCGCCCAGCGCCGCGGTGCGGGCCAGGAGGCAGGCGCCGGGGAGGTAGGAGACGCGGCCGCCCGCGCGCACCGCCGCCGGCGCCGGGCCCAGGTCGAGGGAGGAGCGCGCCTGCTCGTAGCGGGCGACCGCGCCGTCGCCGGGGCGCGCGGCGGGCCCCAGCACCCGCGGCGCGACCACGGCCAGCGACGGGTCGTCCAGGTGCGGCAGCAGTCGCTCGAGCCAGCCCGGCTCCGGCACGACGTCGACGTCCACGAACGCGACGCAGGGCGTGGTCACCTCCCGCAGGCCGCTGTCACGGGCCGCGGCGGGGCCGCGGTTGCGCCGGTGCGCCACCACTCGCGCGCCGTGGGCCAGCGCCACCGCCGCGACCTCGCCCGGGGCGCGCGAGGCGTCGTCGACGACCACGACCTCCACCCCGGGTGGGAGGTCCTCGCGCAGCGCGGCGAGCAACCGGCCCAGTCGCACCGCGTCGTCGCGCACCGGCACCACCACGCTGACCTCGCGGGCGTCCACCGGCCGCGGCGTGACCAGCGGGTCGGCCAGGTCGGCGTCGAGGAGCCGGCGGGCGAGCTCGCCCCCCACCGGTCCGGCCGCGACAGCGGCGGCCTCCGCGTCGTCGAGGCGCACCAGACCGGACTCGCCGCCGCCCCCGCCCCCGAGCAGGGAGCGGCCGCCGTCGCAGACGTGGGTGCGCGGCGAGAGCGTCGCGAGGGGCTCGGTCGGTGGCCGCACCCGCTCACGCTAGGCACCGGCGCGACCCGGCGCACCCCTCCCCGGGCCGTGGCCGCCCTGTCCCGACGGGCAGGTCCCCACTGCCCCGCCGAGGTGTTTCCGCGTCCTCGTCTGTCGGTGCGGTCCGCACGCTCCTAGCGTCCGCAGGGCGAGCACCAGCCAGCGCGACCAGGAGGTCCCACATGCAAGTCGACGAGCTGCTCAAGCCCTTCCCGATCAAGGAGTTCCACCCCTTCCCCCGTGCCCTCATGGGTCCGGGCGCCCACGAGATGATCGGCCCCGAGGCCCTCAAGATGGGCTTCCGCAAGACCCTCGTGATGACGTCGGGCCTGCGCGGCACCGACATCGTGCACAAGATCGTGGAGTCGATGAAGTACCACGGCCTCGAGGTCGTCGTGTACGACAAGGTCGAGTCCAACCCCAAGGACTACAACGTCATGGACTCCGTGGCGCTCTACCAGCAGAACGAGTGCGACTCCTTCGTCTCCATCGGCGGCGGCTCCTCCCACGACGCCTGCAAGGGCGCGCGGGTCTCGGTGGCCCACGACGGGCGCAACGTCAACGAGTTCGAGGGCTTCAACATGTCCGAGAACCCGAAGAACCCGCCCCACATCGCGGTCTCGACCACGGCCGGCACCGGCTCGGAGACCTCGTGGGCCTACGTCATCACCGACACCACGACCGACCCCGACAACCCGCACAAGTACGTCGCCTTCGACGACGCCTCGGTGACGAGCCTGGCCATCGACGACCCGGTGCTCTACTTCGACTGCCCGGTCGACTACACCGCCCAGTGCGGCTTCGACGTGCTCGCCCACGCCAGCGAGCCCTACGTCTCGCGGCTGAACTTCGAGCCGTCGCTCGGCAACGCGATCCGCGCGATCAAGCTGACCTCGGAGAACCTGCGCGAGGCGGTCTGGAACGGCCAGGACCTCAAGGGCCGCGAGGGCATGATGTACGCCCAGTACATCGCCGCCCAGGCCTTCAACTCCGGCGGCCTCGGCATCATCCACTCCATCTCGCACGCCGTGTCGGCCTTCTACGACACCCACCACGGCCTCAACAACGCCATCGCGCTGCCGCGCGTGTGGGCCTTCAACATGCCCGCGCAGTACGCCCGCTTCGCCGACATCGCCGAGGCGATGGGCATCGACACCCACGGCATGACCAAGCCGCAGGCCGCCGACGCCGCGCTCGCCGCCGCCATCCGGCTGCTGCGCGACGTGGGCATCACCGAGAAGTTCACCGACGTCACTAAGGACAGCTACTCCAAGAACCGGCTCGGCGAGGGACCCACCGCGTTCTACGAGAACGCCGGGGTCATCACCGGCGACGCCGCCGACGTCGACCGCATCACCCACCACGTCCTCGGCGACGCCTGCACCCCGGGCAACGCCAAGGAGTGCACCTTCGAGACGGTGCGCCCGGTGGTCGACCACTGCATGAACGGCGACCTGGACGACCTGCTCAGCTGACGCCGCCGCGCGGCGGGCGCTCCCACGCCCGCCGCGCGCCGGTCAGGTCCCGCCCACCCCCAGAGCCCAGGAGCAGCGCGTGAGCGACGCACCCACCACCCCGTCCGACAGCGAGTTCCGCGACGTCGACGAGACCCGCGAGCGCTTCCGCGACGCCGGCTACCTCGCCGACGACCGGCTCGCCACCACCGTCTTCCTGCTCTCGCGGCTGGAGAAGCCGGTGCTGCTCGAGGGACCGGCCGGCGTCGGGAAGACCCAGCTGGCCACCAGCCTGGCCCAGGTCACCGGCCGGCGACTGATCCGGCTGCAGTGCTACGAGGGACAGGACGAGACCAAGGCCCTCTACGAGTGGGACTACGGCAAGCAGATGCTCTACACCCAGATCCTGCGCGAGAAGATCGGGCAGGTCGTCGAGGACGCCGCCACCCTCTCCGAGGCCGTGGAGCGCATCGCCGACCAGGACAGCATCTTCTTCTCCGAGCGCTTCCTCGCCGCCCGGCCGCTGCTGGAGGCCATCACCTCGGCGGAGCCCGTGGTGCTGCTCATCGACGAGGTCGACCGCGCCGACGAGGCGCTGGAGGCCGTGCTGCTGGAGCTGCTCAGCGAGTTCCAGATCTCCATCCCCGAGATCGGCACCGTGCGCGCCACCCACCTGCCCTACGTCGTGCTGACCTCCAACAACACCCGCGACCTGTCGGCCGCCCTCAAGCGACGCTGCCTGCACCTCTTCCTCGACTACCCCGAGGCGACCCGCGAGCTGGAGATCATCCGCTCCAAGGACACCGGCCTGGCCGAGGCCCTCGCGGTCCGCCTGGTCGACGTCGTGCGCGGGCTGCGCGAGCTCGACCTGCGCAAGTCGCCGAGCATCTCCGAGACCATCGACTGGGCCCGCACCCTCGCGGTGCTCGGCGTGGAGGAGCTGACCGCCGACGTGCTGTCGTCGACCCTCAGCGTGGTCGTGAAGTACGAGCGCGACCTCGACAAGGCCCGCAAGGCCCTGCCCGGCCTGGTCGACCCCAACGCCACCGTGCCCGACCACCTCGACCACGGCCACGGCCACGGGCACGGCCACGGCCACGACGCGGACGACCGCGCCGGCGGCCCCGGCGGCCCCGGCGACCCCGGTGACGGGCCCGACGGTCGCGACGTGCGTGCGGCCAAGGACCGTCCCGGGCGCCACGACGCGGCGTACGCCGGCGGCGGCCGGACCTCCAGCGAGGGCAAGCCCGCCAAGGCGGTGCCCGCCGGACAGGGCGCGCGCTCCTTCGCGGCGCGCGGCGCCCGCAAGCGTCCGGTCTGATCCCGTGGAGGGCGCGGTCCACCGGTTCATCCGGCTGCTGCGGCTGCTCGGGGTGCGCGTCAGCACCGCCGAGGCCATCGACGCCATGCACGCCGTGGCCCAGCCCGGCGTGCTGTCGGACCGCGAGGTCCTGCGCTCCGCGCTGGCGGTGAGCCTGGTCAAGGACCGGCGCGACCTGCCGACCTTCGAGCGGGTCTTCGACCGCTTCTTCGGGCTGCGGGCCGTGGTCGAGGAGGAGACCGGCCACGGGCACTCCCACGCCCACGACGACCTCACCGACGACGGCGAGCTCGAGCAGTTCACGCTCTCCGAGGAGCCCGGCGACACCCCGGAGGACGGGCACTCCCACGGCAAGCCCGACGACATCAAGGAGTTCTTCAAGCCCGAGGACATGGCCCAGCAGTACAACCTCCACCAGGAGGCCAACAAGATCGACATCGCCGCCCTGACCGACGAGATCGTGCTGTCCAACGACACCCAGGACAGCGCCGGCGAGGCCGCCCGCGTGCAGATCTCCACCCAGCGCATGCACAACCCCGGGGCGCCCGGCGACCTCGTGCGCCGACCCGGGATGACGCTCGACACCGAGCTGACGGTGGCCGAGGAGATGATGCTGCTCGGCTGGCTGGAGGAGGCGGTGCCCGACGGGCCCGACGACCCCGACGACGAGGGCCCGGCCGGCGAGGGCCTCGCCGCGCTGCGCGAGGCGCTCGCGCCCTTCCTGGCCAGCCTCCCCGAACGGCTCAAGCAGCACCTCGAGCGGCTCATGGAGCTCGAGCACGACATCGAGGAGCGTGAGATCGCGGCGGCCCGGGCCGAGAGCGTCGAGGAGCACGAGCGCGCCGACCTCGAGGAGTCGCTGCGGCGGCTGCTGCGCAGCCTGCGCGGCGCACCCCGGCCCCGCCGCAAGGCCGCCGCCAGCGGCGTCGTCGACGGCGCCCGCACGATGCGCGCCAACATGCGCTACGACGGCGTGCCCTTCCGGCCGGTGACGGTCAGCAAGGTCGAGGACCGGCCCAGGCTGCTCGTGCTGTGCGACGTGTCGCTGTCGGTGCGCTCCACCGCCCGCTTCACCCTCCACCTGGTGCACGGCCTGCAGTCGGTGGCCTCGTCGGTGCGCACCTTCGCCTTCGTCAAGGACCTCGTCGAGATCACCGACCTCTTCGCCGAGCACCGCACCGAGGACGCGCTCAGCCTGGTGATGTCGGGCCTGCCGGCCGGCGGGGTGCTCGACGTCGACGCCGACTCCGACTACGGGTCGACCTTCGAGCAGTTCCTCGAGCAGTTCGGGTCGGCCGTCACCCGCCGCACGACGCTCGTCGTGCTGGGCGACGGCCGCGGCAACGGCAAGGACCCCGGTCTCGGCGCCTTCGAGGAGCTCTGCCGCCGGGCCCGCGAGACCGTGTGGCTGACCCCCGAGCCGCGCTACTCCTGGGGCCTCGGCTCCTGCGACCTCCCCCTGTACGCCGAGCACTGCAGCCGGGTGCAGGTCGTGCGCAGCCTGCACGGCCTCGACCTGGTGTCCACCGCCGCGGCGCCATGAGCACCCCGGCGGACCACACCACCCGGGGCGAGCTCGAGCGCATCGACCCCCTGGCCCCGCTGCGCGACGGGGCCTACCGCGACACCCTCGTCGAGGTCCGCCGCGTGACGGGGGCGCGCCCGCGTCGCTCGCTGCACATGGTCCGCACCCCCCACTTCGACGTGGTCCAGGGCCCCGAGCGGGTGCAGGTCGACCACGTCGTGCCCCCCGAGCTGGTCGACGACGACCTCGCCGGGCTGCTGGCCGCGGAGCTGTTCAGCCCCGGCTGGCTGCGCGGCCCCGAGCTCTTCGAGCGGCTCCTGACCGGCGTCGTGCTGACCTCCGGCGGCAGCGCCCTGGACTGCTGGACCCGCTTCTACCGCACCACGCTGGCCCGCATCGAGGAGTCGCTGGCCGCGGGCGGGACCGGCAGCGACGCACCGGCCGGGAGCGGCAGCAGCAGCGGCCACGGCACCATCGACGGCTACGCCCCGGTCTACGCCTTCGCCGAGCAGCAGGTGGCCCCCGGGTCGGTGCTCGAGCTGGGCTGCTGCTTCGGCTTCCTCTCGCTGCGGCTCGCGGCGGCCGGCCACGACGTCCTGGCCTCCGACCTGTGCGAGGGCACCGTGGGCCTGCTCGCCGCGGTGGCGCCGCGCCTGGGTGCGACGCTCGGCACCTGCGCCGCCGACGCCGCGCGCTTCCCCGCCCCCGACGCCACCGCCGACACCGTGCTGGCGGTGCACCTGCTCGAGCACCTCGACGCCGAGCACGGCGAGCGGGTGCTGGGCGAGGCCGTGCGCCTGGCGCGACGCCGGGTCGTGGTGGCCGTGCCCGTCGAGGACGTCCCCGACGAGACCTGGGGCCACGTGCGGACGTTCACGACCGCCGACCTCGAGGCGGCCGGACGCCGCAGCGGCCTGCCGTACGCCGTGCACGAGCACCACGGCGTCTGGCTCGTGCTCGACACGGGCTGACCTCAGATCACGCCCATCTTGGAGGCCTCGTAGACCGCCTCGGCGCGGCGGGTGACGTCGAGCTTGCGCAGGATGTTGCCGACGTGGAACTTGGCGGTGGTCTCGGAGATGAAGAGCTGCGCCCCGATGTCGCGGTTGGACAGCCCCCGGGCCAGCAGCCGCAGCACCTCGCACTCGCGCGGGGTGAGGTGGCGGGCCTCCTCGGGCGGCGGGGTGTTGAGCCCGCGCACCATGGCGGCGGCGCTGCGGGCGTCGAAGGCGCTCTCGCCCCGGGCCACGTCGCGGATGGCGCGCACGAGGCCGGAGGTGTCGACGTCCTTGACGACGTAGCCCCGTGCCCCGGCCCGCACCGCACGCAGCACGAGCTGGTCGTCGAGGAAGGTGGTGAGCACGAGGATGCCCAGGCCCGGGAAGCGCCCGACGAGCGCCTCGCACAGGTCGAGGCCCTCGGTGTCGGAGGAGGTCGAGAGCTTGAGGTCGAGCAGCACCACGGCCGGGCGGGCCCGGCCGATCACGGTCATCGCCTCCGCCGCGGTGGAGGCCTCCGCCACCACCCGCAGGTCCTGCTCGCGCTCGAGGATCGAGCGCAGGCCCTGGCGCACGATCGCGTGGTCGTCGACGAGCATGATGTCGACGCCCGCCGACCGCGCGGGGCGGGTGGGCTGGGGTGGGCTCAGCGTGGCCATGGTGGCTCCTTCTGCCCGGTGCCGACCAGGCCGTGGATGACCCCCGCGTGGCGGGACGCCACGAGGGGCAGCGGCAGGCGCATCTCGACCCGCACGCCGCCGAGCCGCGCCCGGCGGAAGACGACGCTGCCGCCCAGGTCGCCGATGCGGCTCTCGATGTTGACCAGCCCGCGGTGCCGGCCGTCGACCACCGGGCCGCGCTCCAGGCGCAGGCGGCGGGCGAGCTCGGTGGGGTCGCCGGTGCCGTCGTCGGCGACACTCACGAGGATCTCCTCGGCGCGGTAGCGCAGGCGCACCACCGCCCGCGTCGCCTCGGCGTGGGTGGCGACGTTGAAGAGGGCCTCGCCCACGGCGCGGGCGATCTCGTGGTCGGCGTCGGCGGCCAGCACCTGGGCGTCGCCCTCGACCCGCACGCTCACCGACAGCTGGGGGCGGTGGTGCTCGGCGACCTCGTGGAGCAGCTCGGGCAGCGTGCCCACGGTGTCGCGGTGGGGCTGGTGGAGGGCGTAGATGGCGCGGCGCAGCTGGTCCACCGCCTCCTGGCTCAGGGCCTTGGCGGTGGCCAGCCGCTCCAGGATCGGGGCGCCGGCGGAGCCGAGGTCCTCGGCCTCGCCCCGCGCGACCTCGACGGCCATCCCGGCCGACAGGACGTACTGGGTCACGCTGTCGTGCAGCTCGCGGGCGATGCGGTGGCGCTCGTGGTCGACCAGCTCGCGCTGGTGGGCCACGACGAGACGCTCCTCGGCCTGGCGCAGCTCACGGGTGCGGTCCTCGAGGTCGCGGGCGCGGTCGGTGGCCTCGTCGTAGAGCCGCTGGGCCCGGCGGTGCAGGGCCAGGCCGGCCTGGTACTGCTCGGAGGTGTGCAGCGAGACCGCAGCCTGGTTGGCGAGGATGCGCAGCACGGACAGGTCGCGCGGCTCGGGGTCGTCGTCGAGTCCGTGGAGCCCGGCCAGGCTGCCGATGTGGCGGCCCTCCAGGCTCATCGGCACCCGCACCCAGCGCTGGTCGGCCCGGCTGCGGGTGACGTGGCCGGCCCGCACGGCGCCCAGCTCGCGCCGCACCTCGGCCGGCACGGCCGCGACCTCGTCGTGCACCCCGCCATCGGGCCCCACCAGGAGGAAGCGCGGGCGGGCGCCGGGCAGGTGACCGTCGGCGAGCGCCAGCATCGTCCAGGTCGCGTCGAGGTGGGAGCCCGCGGCCCGCACGACCTCCTCGAGCAGGCTGCGCGGCCCCTCCACCGTGCGCACGAGCGCCCGGGAGATCGAGTCCATCGCCCGCACCGCGCGCTGCATGCGCTCGTCGGAGCGGACGTAGGCGCGGTAGTAGGAGCCCTTGCCGGAGCGGACCCCGGTGAGGGTCGCGACGTCGAGGGGACGCTCGGTGCTGCTCACAGCGCGTCTCGGAAGAGCTGCTCCACCTCGGCCGCGCTCGCCGGGCGCGGGTTGGTGGTCAGGCAGGCGTCGTCGAGGGTGGTCGCCGCCAGGCGCGGCACGTCGTGCTCGCCGACCCCCAGTGCGCGCAGCCCGCGGGGGACGCCCACGTCGTCGGCCAGCCGTCGCACGTGGGCGGCGAGGAGCTCGGCCGCCTCCACCCCGGGCAGGCCGGCGACCGGGAGGCCGGCGGCGGCGGCCAGGTCGACGAAGCGGTCGGGGGTGGCGCGGGCGTTGTAGCGGATGACGTGCGGCAGCAGGACGCCGTTGACCACCCCGTGGGGCGCGTCGAGCAGCCCGCCGACCTGGTGGCTCATCGCGTGGGTGGCGCCCAGGATGGCGTTGGTGAACGCCAGCCCCGCCTGCAGGCTGGCCTGCGCCATCTTCGTGCGCGCCGCCTCCTGCCGCGGGTGGCTCATCGTCGTGCGCAGGTGGGCGCACACCAGCCCGACCGCCGCGAGGGCGTGGGTGTCGGCCAGGGGGTTGTGCGCCAGCGACACGAAGGCCTCCACGCCGTGGGTCAGCGCGTCGAGCCCGGTCGCGGCGTTGAGCTGCTCGGGCATCGTCATCAGCAGCCGCGGGTCGGTGATCGAGATGTCGGGCACCAGGGCGCGGCCCATGATGGTGATCTTCACCGAACGCTCGGTGTCGGTGACGATGCAGAACTGCGAGACGTCGGCACCCGTGCCCGAGGTGCTGGGGATGACCAGCAGCGGCGGGATCGGTGCGGTCGCCCGGTCGACGCCGGCGTAGTCGAGGATGTCGCCGCCGTTGCCGCTGAGCAGGGCCACGCCCTTGGCCGCGTCGGCGCACGAGCCGCCGCCCAGGGCGATGATGACGTCGGCGCCCTGCTCGACGTAGCGGCGGTGGGCGGCGCGGACCTCGTGGTCCTTGGGGTTGGGCGTGATCTCCGACCACACGACCGGCGTGAGGCGCGCCTCGCGCAGGTGGCCCAGCAGGGCGTCGACCCAGCCCGCCTCGATGATGCCGGGGTCGGTCACCACGAAGGGGCGCCGGGCGCCCAGCCGAGCGGCCGCGAAGCCGGCCTCGGCCAGCGACCCGATCCCGAAAACGACCTCCGGGGCGTGGAACTTCACCAGCGGCACCCGCTCGGTGGCCGGCTCCGTGCTCGGGCCCGGCGTCGGCCCGGTGACGGCGTCCGGCGCGCGTCGCGGCGAGAGCGTTGCGGACATGACGGCCTCCCCCTGCGTGACGTGGACCACACTGCCCGCCCGACGTTGTCAGAACGTTGGTCGGCGACGCGCCACGGGCCGGGTCAGCGCCCCGTCTCGGGCGAGATGGTGGAGCGGACCTCGCTGATCCGGTCGCACGGGAACCCCCCGCGGCTCGCGTGCTCCGCGATGAGGGCGGGGTCGGCGGCGTCGTAGACGCAGAACAGCTTGTCGTCGGTGACGTAGGACTCGACCCAGCTGATGTCGTCGAGGCCGGCGAGCACCTCGTTGGACCGGGCACTGAGGTCGTGCAGCGCCCGGTCGTCCAGGTCCCCGGCTCCGGGCAGGTCGCGCTCGATGACGTATCGGCTCATGGGTGACCTCCTTCACACCCCACCCTAGGAACGCCGCCCGGCGTGGCCACCGCCCGCACGGGCAGGCCCACCTGCCCGACCGGTGAGGAGCCGCGAGGGTGAGATCGTGCGTGGTGGGCCCGGCTACCGTCGGAGCCGCACGCCCCGCCTCCCGAGAGGTCAGCCATGACCGCGCCCGCCCGTCCCGACCGCCTGGCCGACGACCCGGCCGACGACCCGGCCGACGACGTCGTGCTGCTCGACGACGAGGGTCGCCCGACCGGCTCGGCGCCGCGGCTCGAGGTGCACACCACCGACACCCCGCTGCACCTCGCCTTCTCGGTGCACCTGCTCGACCCCGACGGCCGCACCCTGCTGACCCGGCGCGCCCTGGCCAAGCAGGCCTGGCCCGGCGTGTGGACCAACTCCTGCTGCGGCCACCCGCGACCGGGCGAGCCCGTCGCCGACGCCGTGCGCCGCCGCACCCGCGAGGAGCTCGGCCTCGAGCTCGGGCACGTCGACGTGGTGCTGCCCGACTTCCGCTACCGCGCCGTCGACGCCTCCGGCGTCGTCGAGCACGAGGTCTGCCCCGTGCACGTCGCCCGGGTGGAGCGCGACCCGGTGCTCGACCCGCACCCCGGCGAGGTCGCCGAGCACGCCTGGGTGCCCTGGGCCGACGTCCACGGCGCCGTCACCCGCACCCCCGCCGTCTTCAGCCCGTGGCTCGTCCTCCAGGCGCGCGCCCTGGGCCCCGACCTGACCGCACACGCCACCACCGCCCGCACCACCGCCCCCACCGACACCAGGAGCCGAGCATGAGCAGCGTCGTCGTCATCGGAGGAGGCCTCGCCGGCCTCGCCACCGCGTGCCACCTCTCCGGCAGCGGGCACGAGGTGACGGTCGTCGAGCGGGAGCCGATCCCCGGTGGCCGCGCCGGCCGCATCCACCGCGAGGGCTTCACCTTCGACACCGGCCCGACCGTGCTCACCATGCGCAACCTGCTCGACGACGTCGTCTCCGCGGCCGGCGGCGACCTCGACACGCTGCTGCCGATGCGTCGCCTCGACCCGGGCTACCGCGCCCGCTACGCCGACGGCTCCGAGATCCTGGTGAAGTTCGGCCACGACGCCATGCGCGAGGAGATCGCCCGCGTCGCCGGCGCCCACGACGCCGCCGCCTTCGACGGCTTCGTCGACTGGCTGCGCGACCTCTACGACGTCGAGATGCCCCACTTCATCGACCGCAACTTCGACTCCCCGCTCGACCTGCTCTCCTCCCCCGGCGCCGCCGCCCGGCTCGTGCGCCTCGGCGGCTTCGGCCGCCTCGGCCCCGCCATCCGCCGCCGCTTCGACGACGACCGCCTCCAGCGGCTGTTCACCTTCCAGGCGATGTACGCCGGGCTGCCGCCCTCCGACGCGCTGGCGCTCTACGCCGTCATCACCTACATGGACTGCATCGAGGGCGTGTGGTTCCCCGAGGGCGGCATGAGCCAGGTGCCGGTCGCCCTGGCCCAGGCCGCCTCCGACGGCGGCGCCGAGCTGCGCTACGGCACGACGGTGACCCGCGTGCTGCGCCGCGGTGACGGCGGGGTGGCCGGCGTCGAGCTCGAGGGCGGCGAGCAGCTGCGCGCCGACGCGGTCGTCTGCACCCTCGACCTCCCGGTGGCCTACTCCCAGCTGCTGCCCGACCTCAAGCCCCACCGCGCCGTGCGCAAGGGGGTCTACTCCCCCTCCGCCGTCGTGTGGCACGTCGGCGCGCGCGGGTCGCTGCCCGAGGGCGTGCACCACCACAACATCCACTTCGCCGACGCCTGGGACTCCTCCTTCGACGCGCTCATCAAGCGCGGCGAGATGATGCCCGACCCCTCGCGCCTGGTCACGGTGCCCTCGCTCAGCGACCCGTCGCTGGCCCCCGAGGGCGCCCACACCCTCTACGTGCTGGAGCCGGTGCCCAACCTCGACGGCGTCGTCGACTGGCGCACGCAGCGCCCGAAGATCCGCGAGTCGCTGCTGCGCTTCCTCGACCGCGAGGGCTACCCCACCGACGTCGTGGCCGAGGAGCTCGTCGACCCGGTCGACTGGCAGCGCATGGGCATGGAGCGCGGCACGCCGTTCGCGCTGGCCCACACCTTCCCGCAGACCGGCCCCTTCCGCCCGCCGAACGTGGAGAAGCGGGTGCCGGGGCTGTTCTTCGCCGGCTCCGGCACCACTCCCGGCGTGGGCGTGCCGATGGTGCTCGTCTCGGGGCGTCTCGCCGCCGAGCGGGTCACCACCTTCCTGCCCGCGGCCGGACGCAGCCGGCGACCCCAGCGGCCCGCCGCCGGTACGGTGGGCCGATGACGGCTCTGCTCCACCACGACGACGACCTCCTCACCGAGGGCTACCGCCGCTGCGCCGAGCTCACCCGCCGTCACGGCACGACGTACTTCTGGGGCGCCGCGATCCTGCCGGCCCCCCAGCGTCGCCACGTGCACGCGGTCTACGCGCTGTGCCGCCTGGCCGACGACATCGTCGACGCCGCCGGCGCCACCACCGAGGGCCACGTCGCGACCACGACCGCGGCGCTCGAGGCCTTCCGCGGCCGTTTCCAGGACGCCGTCGCCGCGGGCACCAGCGACGACCCCGTGCTCGCGGCGGTCGCGCGCACCGTGCTCGACGCGCGCATCGACCCCGAGTGCTTCGACCGGTTCTTCGGGGCCATGGCCCAGGACCTCGACACCACCCGCTACGCCCGCTGGGACGACCTGCTCGACTACATGGAGGGCTCCGCGGCCGTCATCGGCGAGATGATGCTGCCGGTGCTGCAGCCCACCAGCCCGGCCGCGCGCGAGCCGGCCCGCGCGCTGGGCCTGGCCTTCCAGCTCACCAACTTCCTGCGCGACGTCGACGAGGACCTCGACCGGGGCCGGGTCTACCTGCCCCAGGAGGACCTCGAGCGCTTCTCCGCCGACCCCGCGGCCCGGGCCGTCACGCCGGAGTGGCGCGAGCTGATGCGCTTCGAGATCGCCCGCAACCGCGAGCTCTACCGCGAGGCCGACGCCGGGCTCGCCCACCTGCCGGGCCCCTCGCAGCGCTGCGTGCGCACCGCCCGTGTCCTCTACGCCGGCATCCTCGACCGCATCGAGGCCGCCGACTACGACGTCTTCTCCTCCCGCGCCCGGGTGCCCACGTGGCGCAAGGCCGGCGTGGCCGCCCGCTCGCTGGCCCAGCGCGACCCCGAGGCCCCGCCGCGGGTGCCGCTCGCCCTGCGCCCGATGCCGAAGCGCACCGAGCTGACCCCGACCTGGCGCGAGGCCCGCCCCGCCCGGATCCGGCGCGCCCTCGACGTGGCGCTCGCCGCCGACCCGGGCGGCTGGTACGTCGTGGGCGCCAGCCGCGACCTCGGTCGGCGCTCGCTGGTGCGCTCAATCGGCGGGCGCGAGGTCGTCGTGTGGCGCACCTCCACCGGCGTCGCGGCCGGGCCGGGCTCGTGCCCCCACCTCGGGGCCCTGCTCACCGACTGCGAGGTCATGTCCGACGCCGTGGTCTGCAGGTGGCACGGCCTGGCCCTCGACCCCGCGGGCGCCCCGGGCTGGCCGGCGTACGCCGCGCACGACGACGGGGTGCTGCTGTGGGTGCGCGTCCCCACCCAGGGCGAGGTCACCGCCGACGCGCCGAGGATCACCCGGCGGCCCGACGCCGCGAGCTCGGTCGCCGCGGTGGTGGAGGTCGCCGGCACCTGCGAGCCGCGCGACATCATCGCCAACCGGCTCGACCCGTGGCACGGCTCGTGGTTCCACCCCTACGCCTTCAGCCACCTCACCGTCGACGAGGCGGCCAGCACCGACGAGGTGCTGACCGTCGACGTGACCTTCCGCGTCTCGCGCACGTGGGGCGTGCCGGTGCGTGCGGAGTTCGCCTGCCCCGACGCCCGCACGATCGTCATGACCATCACCGACGGCGAGGGCGCCGGGAGCGTCGTCGAGACCCACGCGACCCCCCTGGGGCCCGACGCCGCCGGCCGGCCGCGCACGATGATGGTCGAGGCCACCGTCGCGACCTCCGAGCGCACCGGCTTCGCGGTGGCCCGCCACCTGGCCCCGCTGCTGCGACCGGCGATGCGCTCCACCGCGCGCCGGCTGTGGGTCGACGACATGGTCTACGCCGAGCGGTCCTACCTGCTGCGCTCGCGCGGGGAGTCCTACGGCGTGTAGCCGGCCCGGTCCCGCGTCAGCGGGCGACCCGGGCCAGGCCGCGGCGCAGCGCCGGCACGACCCGGTGGCGCCCGGTGACCGGCACGCTCCAGACCCCGTGACCGGCGACCTCCCACCCGGCCAGCAGCGCGTCGGCCGCCTGCCACCCGGTGGTGGCGGCGCGCTCCATGAGCGCCACCGGCAGGGCGCAGCGCACGCCGTCGCCGGCGAGCACGACGCGGGGGTCGGGGGTGACGACGCCCGGGCGCGCGGACCACGGGTCGGTGCCGGCCATCGGGCAGTCCTCGCGCACGAGCCACTCCTCGTGCACGACCCCGGCGCCGTCGAGCTCGGGGTGCAGGCGCGAGAGCTCGGCGCGCAGCCGCGCGCGCAGGTCGGCGTCGTCGGTGCCGGCGGGCACGGCGTAGGCGTGCAGCTCGACCACGGACCCCGCGTGCCGTCGCGACCAGCGCGCGGCGCCCTCCTCGAAGAGCTCGAGCACCGAGACGTTGTCGAGGGGACCGAAACCGCTGGTGGCCAGGAAGGGCGGGCTCCCCGCGGCGACGCGGCGGTCGAGCCACAGCCGCCAGACCGCGAAGGACGGGGCCGAGGTCTGGGCGGCCAGCGCGCCGCGCCAGGTCGCGTCGCCCAGCCATCCGGCGTCGCCCACGAGGCGCTGCAGCGGAGCCCGGTCGGTGGCCAGGACGACGGCGTCGGCCGTGAGCTCCTCACCGTCGCCGGTGACCACGACGACCCGCCCGTCGGCTCCCTCGCGCAGGGCGGCGGCGGCGCAGGAGGTGCGCACGTCGACCCCGAGCCCGGCCAGGTGCCGGCCCAGGGGCGCCCACAGCGAGGTGTCGTAGTCGTCGGTCGGCACGTCGAAGAGCAGGCCCTCCGACGAGCCGAGGAAGTAGGCGTGGAACATCGCCACGAGCTCGCCGCCGGAGAAGTCGCGGGGGTCGGCGAAGAACGAGCGGGCGAAGACCTCCAGGGCGAGGTGCCGCGCGTCGTGGGGGAAGCGCAGCCGGTCGAGCACCTCGGCGGCGCTGATGCCGTCGTGCTCCACGAACGTGCGCGGGAAGGCGACGTCGAGCAGGCCCATCGCGGCGTGCACGTCGACGGCGGCGAGGTCACGCAGGCGGAAGCTCGGCGAGCGCGCGACGAAGGCCATCATGTTCAGCGGCGGGGTCCGCGGGATGTCGCTGAAGGAGTCGGTGGGCCCGTCGGCCAGCACCAGCGGGTAGTCCTCGACCGCGCGCAGCCGCTCGAGCGCGGGGTCGGCGCGGCGCAGCAGCGACCGCAGGTTGTAGTACTGGCGGAAGAAGGCGTGGAAGCCGCGGCTCATCGTGGTGGTGCCGCCCCCGGCCTCGACCGGCCAGGCCGCCACGCGTCCGCCGAGCTGCGGCGTCGACTCCAGCAGCCTCACGCGTACGCCGCGCTCGGCCAGCCCGGTCGCGGCGGCCAGGCCGGCGATGCCGCCGCCGACCACCACCACGTGGTGGCGACCCGCGTCGTCGGCGTCGTGCGGGCCGTCGACCGGCGGGTGCCACACGGCCCGAGGGTCGACGCCGGGGCGCCAGGCGCCGGTCGCGCCGCTCGCGGCGGGCACGTCAGGCCGTCCCTGCGGCGCGGGGTCGGCGTCCGTGGAACGTGTGCAGCACGTCCTTCTGCCAGCCCCCGAAGGTGCGGCTGCGGACCTGCTCGAGCCCGGCGGCGACTATGCGGCTGCGGAAGCGCTCGGCGCCGTCGAAGTCGACCACGCTGCGCCACAGGTAGCGGTAGATGCTGCTGCGGGGGGCGGTCAGCAGGCCCAGCGGCACGACCACGCCCCAGCACACGACGTCCCACTTGACCCGTCCCGAGCGGCTCTCCTCGACGCTGTACTCGTGCACCACGAGCGACCCGCCCGGCACGAGCAGGTCGCGCACCTGGGCGAGCAGCCGGTCGCGGGCGTCGACGTTGCGGAAGAGGTAGGCCGCGAAGACCCCGTCGTAGCCCTCGACCGGGGCACCGCTGGGCGCACCGGGCGCGAGCGAGGCGGGGGTCAGCGTCTCGGCGTTGCCCTGGAGGAACTGCACGGCCCCGCGCCACGGCTTGCGACGGGCCTGGGCGAGCATGCCCGCGGAGCCGTCGACGCCGAGCAGCTCGTAGTCGAGGCCGGCGTCGCGCAGCGCGGCCTCCAGGGCCGCGGTCGAGGCTCCCGAGCCGCAGCCGAGGTCGGCGACGCGCACCGGCCGGTCGAGGTCGCGGGGCAGCGCGGCGACCAGCACGTCGGCCGACGCGCGCAGGTGGGCGTGGTAGCCCGGGTTGAGCGCGACCATGAGGTCGTAGGTCGAGGCGACGCCGTCGAAGGCGTCGGGCACCGCGTCGAGGTCGACCCCGGTGGTGCGGGAGCTGGCGGCGGTCGAGGGGGTCACGGGGTCTCCTGGAGGGACGGGGTGCGGGCGCGGCGGTCCTCGCGCTCGCCGAGGCGGAGCCAGACGAGCATGGTCAGGGTGACCATGCCGAAGCCGAAGGCGAAGTCCTCGACCGGGATGTCCCACGGGAAGCGGATGCCGGTCATCTCGGCCTCCTCGTAGAGCACGATCGGGTCGGAGAGCTTGGTCAGCCAGCCGTCGACGGGCACCTGGAAGCCCAGCACGATGAGCATGGCCAGCCAGTAGCGGGCGGTGCGGAAGACGCCGGTGCGCAGCCACAGCAGCTCGACCAGGACCACGACGAGCACCGACAGCACGGCCGGCACGGTGTAGAGCAGCATCAGCGCGCACCTCCGCGGTGCACGACCAGCGCCGCCTCGCGCAGCCCGGCCCCGGCGCGCAGGGCCCGCAGGCCCGCCAGCACGTTGCCGACGGCCTCCAGGGTCAGCAGGCCGCAGATCGGGATGACCACGAAGAAGGCCAGCTCCTCCAGCGGCATCGCGAAGGGCAGCAGGATGCCGGTGGTGAAGCGCTCGCTGTAGTCCCACATGCCGCTCTCGATGGCCAGGACGTCCCAGACGGAGTAGACGACCACCACCGGCAGCAGGGTGAGCAGGAGTCGTCGGGGCCGGCGCCAGACCCGCGCGCCGAGCACGAGCTCGAGCGGGAGGGTGATCAGCAGGCAGCCGGCCAGGACGAGCAGGTACTGGTACTGGTCCACGCGCTCCCCCGGGTCAGGGCGGCCGGCGGCCGCTGCTGCGACTCTAGAGGACCGCCGGGAACGCCCCGCACGCACGACGACGCCCTCCCCGCGGGTGCGGGGAGGGCGTCGGGTCGGTCGTGACGGGTGGGTCGCGGCGGGGTGGCTCGCGGCGGGTCAGCGCCGCCCGAGGAGCCAGCGCAGGACCAGGAGCACCCCGAGGCCGGCGGCGGCCTGGCGCCAGTAGGTCCTGGCCAGGATCGGGATGACCGCGGCGCCCAGGTCGAGCGCGTCGTCCTGCGGCGGGGGCGCCGCGTGGCGCGGGACCGCCGAGACCGGCGCCGGGGCCGCGGGTGCCGCAGGCGCGCCCATGGCCGACGGGGCGCTGGTCTCCCCCGCCGGGGCCGAGGCCGCCGCCGGGTCCACGGGCGGGGCGGCCGCGGCCGACTGCGCCGCGACCTCCTCGGCCGACGGTCCGCTCAGCCGCTGCTCCAGGCAGCCCACGAACTGCCCGAGCAGCTTGTCGGAGACGTCCTGCATGACGCCACGGCCGAACTGCGCCGGCTTGCCGGTGATCGCCAGGTCGGTGAGCACCTCCACGTCGGTCGACCCCGGGGTCTGCGACGAGGCCTGCATCGAGAGCTTCACCTTGGCGCCGGCCGTGCCGTTGCCGCGCTTGTCCTTGCCCTTCGCGTCGACGACGAACCGGTGGTCGGTGTCGTCCTTCTCCACGAAGGTGCCCGAGCCGTTGTAGACCAGGGCGATCGGGCCGAGCTTGACCTTGCAGGAGCCGGTGAAGGTGCTGTCCTCGACCGAGGTGACGGTGGCGCCGGGGAAGCACTCGGCCAGCCCCTGGATGTCCTGGAAGTGCGCCCAGGTCTCCTCGACGCCGGTGGGCACGGTGAAGCGGTGGGTGAGGTCCACGGGCCTCAGGCCCCCGCTGCCGCGAGCACCGCGCGGCGGGTCAGCACCGTGGCCAGGTGGCTGCGGTACGCCGCGTCGCCGTTGAGGTCGGAGGGCGGGTTGGCGCCCTCCGTGGCGTGGGCGGCGGCCGCCCGCACGGCCTCGTCGGTGGCCGGCTGCCCGCGCAGGGCGTCCTCCACCGCACGGGCGCGCAGCGGGGTGGAGCCCATGTTGGTCATGCCGACGCGGGCCTCGGTGATCACCCCGCCCTCGGCCTTGACCGTGGCCGCGATGGCCACGATCGGCCACTGGTGGGCCACGCGGACGAACTTCTCGTAGTGCGCGCCCCAGCCGGTGTGCTTGGGCACCCGCACCGCGGTGAGGATCTCGTCCTCGCCGATGGCGGTCTCGAAGAGGTCGACGAAGAAGTCGTCGGCCTCGACGGTGCGCGAGCCGTTCGGGCCCTGGATGACGAACTGCGCCCCCAGCGCGAGCGCCGGCGCGCCCAGGTCGCCGGCGGGGTCGGCGTGGGCCAGGGCCCCACCGAAGGTGCCGCGGTGGCGGATCTGGAGGTCGGCCAGGTGCTCGACCGCGCGGTGGATGAGCAGCGCGTGCTCCTCCACCAGCGGGTCGTGCTCCACGACCGAGTGCTGGGTCATCGCGCCGATGCGGATCGCGTCGCCGTCGTCGGTGATCCCGCGCAGGGAGTCGATGCGGTTGAGGTCGATCACCATCTCGGGGGCGTTGAGCCGCATCCGCAGCACGGGGAGCAGGCTCTGGCCTCCGGCCAGGATCTTGGCGTCGTCACCGTGCTCGACGAGGGCCGCGACGGCCTCCTCGACGGTGGTGGGCGCCAGGTAGTCGAACTGTGCGGGGATCATGCGTCCGCTCCTCCGGTCGTGCGGTCGACGGTGCCTTCCATGCCGGTCGAGGGGTCGAAGTGCGGCGCGGCCGCACCGACCGTCTCGGCCTTCTGCCCACCTCGGGCGTCATTGATGGCCTTCCACACGCGCTCCGGCGTGCACGGCATGCGCACGTCGTCGACGCCCAGCGGGCGCAGCGCGTCGACCACGGCGTTGACCACGGCCGGGGTGGAGGCGATCGTGCCGGCCTCGCCCACGCCCTTGGTGCCCAGCGTGTTGGTCGTCGCCGGGGAGGTGGTGTGGTCGAGGTCGAAGCTGATCGTGTCGGCCGCCGTCGGCAGCAGGTAGTCGACGAACGAGCCGGTCACCAGCGTGCCGGCGTCGTCGTAGACCGCCTCCTCCCACAGCGCCTGGGCGATGCCCTGCACCAGGCCGCCGTGCAGCTGGCCCTCGACGATGAGCGGGTTGATGATGTTGCCGATGTCGTCGCAGGCGGCGTACTTGCGCATCGTCACCTGGCCGGTCTCGGTGTCGACCTCCATCGCGCACAGGTGCGTGCCGTGGGGGTAGTTGAAGTTCACCGGGTCGAAGGTCGCGTCGGAGTCGAGCGAGGGCTCCACGCCGTCGGGCAGGTTGTGCGCCGCGAAGGTCGCCAGCGCCACCTCGGCCATGGCCAGGCCCTGGTCGGTGCCCTTGACGCTGAAGCGTCCGCCGGAGAACTCCAGGTCGTCCTCGGAGGCCTCCAGCAGGTGGGCCGCGATGACCTTGGCCTTGTCGATGACCTTGTCGGCGGCCTTGACGATGGCCTCGCCGCCGACGACCAGCGAGCGCGAGCCGTAGGTGTCGAGGCCCTTGTGGGCCACCTGGGTGTCGCCGTGCAGGATCTCGACGTCCTCGAAGGCCACCCCGAGGCGGTCGGCCACGATCTGGCTGAAGGCCGTCTCGTGGCCCTGGCCGTGGGCGGAGGCCCCGGTGAGCACCTCGACCTTGCCGGTGGGCAGCATCCGCACGCTGGCGTGCTCCCAGCCGCCGGCGCCGTAGTCGAGGGAGCCGAGCACCCGCGAGGGCGCCAGGCCGCACATCTCGGTGAAGGTCGACACGCCGATGCCGAGCTGGACCCGGTCGCCGGAGTCGCGGCGCCGCTTCTGCTCGGCGCGCAGCTCGTCGTAGCCGAACATCGCCTTGGCGTTGGCCGTGGCGGCCTCGTAGTTGCCGGAGTCGTACTCCAGGCCGGCCACGGTCGTGAACGGGAACTCCTCGTGCTTGATCCAGTTCTTCTCGCGCAGCTCGAAGGGGTCCACGCCCAGCTCGGCGGCGAGGTCGTCCATGATCCGCTCGATGCCGAAGGTGGCCTCCGGGCGCCCGGCGCCGCGGTAGGCGTCGGTCCAGGTCTTGTTGGTCAGCACGGTCTGACAGTTGAACTGGTAGGCCGGGAACTTGTAGATCGCGTTGAACATGAAGGCGCCGAGCACGGGCACGCCGCCGCCGATCAGCGAGACGTGCGAGCCCAGGTCGGCCAGCAGCTCGACCTTGAGCCCGGTGACGGTGCCGTCCTTCTCGGCCGAGATGGTGAGCTTCTGCCACTGGTCGCGCCCGTGGTGGGCGGCCATCAGCGACTCCGAGCGGGTCTCGGTGTACTTGACCGGCTTGCCCAGACGCCGCGCCAGCAGGAAGGTGATGAACTCCTCCGGCGTCGTCTGCAGCTTGCCGCCGAAGCCGCCGCCCACGTCGGGGGCGATCACGCGGATCTTCGACTCCGAGACGCCGGTGACGGCGGCGAGCAGGAACTTCAGGATGTGCGGGATCTGGGTGGCCGACCACATGGTGATCTGCTCGCCCGTGGGGTCGACGACCGTCGAGCGCGGCTCCATGAAGGCCGGGATGAGGCGCTGCTGGCGGTACTCCCGCTCGAGCACGACGCCGTCGGCGCGCGCCTTGGCGATGGCCTCGTCGACGTTGCCACCCGTGCCGGCCTCGGCGGAGTCGAACTTCCAGAACGCCGACTTGTTGGTGCCCAGGTCGGGGTGCGCGAGCGCGCCGCCGTTCTCCGGGGTCGCCTCGGCGGCGGCCTTGAGCTCGAGGGCGGCGGGCAGCTCGTCGTAGTCGACGTCGACCAGCTCGGCGGCGTCGCGCGCCTCGGCGGCGCTGCGGGCCACGACGACGGCCACGATCTCGCCGGCGAAGACGACCCGGTCGACGGCGATGGGCGGGTGGGCCGGCGCGACCTGGTCGGGGGTGATGGGCCAGGCGTTGGGCAGTGCGCCCTGCACGTCGGCGACGTCGGCGCCCGTGATCACGCTGACCACGTTGGGCGAGGCCTCGGCCGCGGACTTGTCGATGCCGGTGATCCTCGCGTGGGCGAAGGGGCTGCGGACCATGGCCACGTGGACCATGCCGGGCAGCACGATGTTGTCGGTCCACCGGGTGCGCCCGGTGATGAGGCGCTGGTCCTCCTTGCGGCGGCGGTCGCGCCCGATCTCCTTGGCGGCCTCGGCGGGACGCTCCTGGGTGGCGGTCACTGGGCACCTCCGGCGGCCTGGGTGACGGCGGAGCCGCCCGCGGCGCCCTGCGAGGCCGCGTGCTGCACCGACTTCACGATGTTGTGGTAGCCCGTGCACCGGCAGAGGTTGCCCTCGAGCCCGAGGCGGATCTCCTCCTCGCTCGGGTCGGGGTTGTCCTTGAGCAGGTCGACGCTCTGCATGATCATGCCCGGGGTGCAGAAGCCGCACTGGAGGCCGTGGCACTCGCGGAAGGCCTCCTGCACGGGGTGCAGCCGGCCGTCCTGGGCCAGGCCCTCGATCGTGGTGACCTCCGAGCCGTCGGCCTGCACGGCCAGGACGTTGCAGGACTTCACGCTGGTGCCGTCGAGGTGCACGGTGCAGGCGCCGCAGTTGCTGGTGTCGCAGCCGATGACGGTGCCGGTCTTGCCGAGCTTCTCGCGGAGGTACTGCACGAGCAGCATGCGCGGCTCGACGTCGTCGGCGACCGTGGCGCCGTCGACGGTGAGGTTGATCCGGGTCATGGACTCTCCCTGAGGGTGACTGTGGTGCGCATCACGCTAGGTCGGTCTGGTTGGTGCTGGGTTGGCCTCCGGCGGGCCGTCTCATCCGGGAGGGATCAGCCGTCGGCGGCGGCGAGGCGGCCCTTCAGCAGCGGCAGCGCGGGGTGGGGGCCGGGCTGCGCCGACAGCGCCGCCACGCAGCGCTCGACCACCTCGGTGTCGTAGGGCGCGAGCTCGCCGTAGCGCAGCACCGCGTCGGGCTGGGGGTCGGCCAGGAGGGCCTCGCGCAGGGCGACCGCGACGTACTCCCCCAGCTCGCTGAGGGCCGGGGAGTTGGTGCCGGGCAGCAGGTCGCCGCCGTAGGCGTCGACGGCGGCGCGGACCTGGCCGCGGCGCAGCAGCGCGAGCACCTGCTCGACGTCGGTGGCCACCGGCATCAGCAGCCGGTAGGGCCGCGAGGAGAGCTGCCCGCCCAGGGCGGCGCGCAGGTGGGAGACCTCCGCCTTGAGCGTGGAGAAGGTGACGGCCTGGTCGCCGTAGACCATCGCGTGCAGCTGCTCCAGCGACAGCCCACCGGGGTGCAGCGCCAGCAGCGCCAGCACCTCGGTCTGGCGGCGGTTGAGCAGCAGGCGCTGGCCGTCGAGGCGCGACTCGGCCGTGCCGAGCAGGGTCATCACCAGCCCGGGGTCGCCGGTCTCCTCCAGCAGTGCCGCGGCGGGGTCGTGGTGGGTGTGGGGCATCGCGCCCTCGATGAGGCGCGCCATGACGCGCGCCGTGGCCATGCCGATCGGGTGGGTGCGGTCCCAGGTGGTGGAGAGGTCGAGCACGCCGAGCTGGCGCCCGGTCACCGGGTCGTGCAGCGGGGCGGCCCAGCAGACCCAGTTGTGCACGATCGAGGCGTAGTGCTCGGCGCTGAAGACCATGCTGGGGGCGTCGAGGCGGTTGGCCAGGTCGAGGGCGTTGGTGCCGGCCGAGCGGTCGTCCCAGCGGGCGCCGGCGACGAAGTTGACGCTCTCGGCCTTGCGGCGCATCACCCGCCCGCCGTAGGTCCACAGGATCCGGGTCTCGGGATCGGTGACCGCGACGACCAGGTCGCCGTCCTCGGCGGTGCGGCGCAGCTCGGACTCCACCCGCTCGACGGCGACGGCCAGCGGCGACTCGCGCCAGTAGGCCTCGGTCTCGCCCTCGTCGGCCAGGGGCGCCTCGGTGAGGTCCTTCGAGACCGCACGCGACGAGCGGGTCCAGCTGGTGAGGATCTCCGGGCGCACGAGGGCCTCGGCCTCGTCACCACGCTCGACGAAGGAGGTCCAGGCGCGGACCGCGTCGTACCTGCGCGCCTGGAGGTCGCTGCCCGTCATGCCCACCCCTGACCTCTCCGCCCGGCACGAGCCGGCATCCCGCCTGGTCTGGGCCCAACGTAGCACCGGGCGGGTGATCGCGGTCACACCTGTTCACCTCGTCGTGACGGCCCCGGGCGCCGCCCCGGCCCGGGGGTCAGACCCCCAGCGCGGGCCGGTCGTGGTGGTGGATCCGGCCGTCGGTGCTCGCGAGCCGCTCGCCGCTGCCGCCCCAGCGCCCGGCGATGATCTCGGCGGCGATGCTGATCGCGGTCTCCTCGGGGGTGCGGGCGCCCAGGTCGAGCCCGATCGGGCTGGAGAGCCGGGCGATCTCGGCCTCGGTGAGCCCCACCTCGCGCAGCCGCGCGAGGCGGTCGTCGTGGGTGCGGCGCGAGCCCATCGCCCCGACGTAGGCGACCTCGGGCAGGCGCAGGGCCACCTCGAGCAGCGGCACGTCGAACTTGGGGTCGTGGGTCAGCACGGCGAGCACGGTGCGCCCGTCGACGCGACCCGCCTCGTGCTCGGCGGTGAGGTAGCGGTGGGGCCAGTCGACGACGACCTCGTCGGCCTCGGGGAAGCGGCTGGCCGTGGCGAAGACGGGCCGGGCGTCGCAGACGGTGACGTGGTAGCCGAGGAACGCCCCGACCCGGGCCACGGCCGCGGCGAAGTCGATGGCGCCGAAGACGAGCATCCGCGGCTTGGGCGCGAAGGCCCACACGAAGACCCGCATGCCCTCGCCGCGGCGCTCCCCGTCGGGGCCGTAGCCGAGGACGGCGCTGGTGCCGGTGGCGAGCAGGCCGAGGGCGTCGTCGCGCACCGCGTCGTCGGCGCGCGGCGAGCCGATGCTGCCCGCGGCCAGTCCCTCGGTCTCGGGGCGCACCACGACGCGGCGCCCGCGCCACGCGGGGTCGGGGTGCTCGATGACGGTGGCCACGGCCACCGGACGCCCCTGCGCGATGTCGTCGGCGATCTCGGCCAGCTCGGGGAAGGTCTCGCGGCTGACCTTCTCGACGTAGACGTCGAGGATGCCGCCGCAGGTCAGCCCGACGGCGAAGGCGTCGTCGTCGGAGACGCCGTAGCGCTCGAGCTGCGGGGTGCCCGAGCCGACCACCTCCTGGGCCAGCTCGTAGACCGCGCCCTCGACGCAGCCGCCGGAGACCGAGCCCACCGCCGAGGCGTCGGGGCCCACCAGCATCGAGGCGCCGGGCGGGCGCGGCGCCGACTGGAAGGTCGCGACGACGGTGGCCACGCCGACGGTCTCGCCGGCCTCCCACCACTCCATCAGCTCGGGCAGCACCTCACGCACGACCGATCACCTCGCACAGCTCCGTGTAGGTCGCCAGCGAGTGGCCGGCGACGAAGTCGTCGACGTGCGGCAGCACGGCCAGCACGCCCTGTTGCACCGGCGCGTAGCCGGCCTTGCCGCGGTGAGGGTTGACCCACACCACGCGGTGGGCGACGCGGTGCAGCCGCTCCACCTGCTCGGCCAGCAGCGCGGGGTCGCCGCGCTCCCAGCCGTCGCTGAAGACGACCACGACGGCCCCGCGGGCCATGCCGCGCTGGCCCCAGCGGTCGAGGAAGAGCCGCAGCGACTCCCCCAGCCGGGTGCCGCCCGACCAGTCGGGCACCGTCTCGCCGGCGGCGACCAGCGCCCGCTCGGGGTCGCGCAGCCGCATGGCCCGGGTCAGGTGGGTCAGTCGGGTGCCGACGGTGAAGGTCTCGACCGACCCCGCGCGCCCGGCCGCGTCGGCGGTGGCCAGGGTGATGCGGTGGGCCAGGCGCAGCAGCGCGTCGGCGTAGCCGCTCATCGACCCCGACACGTCGACCAGCAGCACCACGCGCCGCGGGCGGGTGGCGCGGCGGCGCCACGCGATCTCCGAGGGCTCCCCCATGCGGCGCAGGCTGGCGCGCAGCGTGCGGGCCGCGTCGACGTCGCCGCGGTGCCACCCCTGGTGCCGTGGCGTACGCCGCCGCGGCGGGCGCACCCGCAGCGTCGCGAACATCGCCGCGAGCCGGGCCTTCTCGTGGTGGGTCATGCCGGCCACGTCGCGCTGGCGGAGCACCTCGGTGTCGCTGGCCATCGCCCGGACCAGGTCGGCGTCGGCCTCGGAGCCCGCCCCGCCCGCGGCGTCGGACTCCGGCAGCTGCGACGCGGTCGGGGCGCTCGGCGGGGTGGGCACGGTGCGGGGCAGGCCGTCGCGGGCGTTGAACCACGCCTCGAAGACCTGGTCGAAGCGCACCAGGTCGTCGGGGCCGGCGCACAGCGTGGCCCGGCCGGCCCACCGGGTGGCGTCGACGTCGTCGAGCCCGACCACCGACGCGGCGGCGAGGAAGGTCTGGGCGCGGTCGGAGGTGACCCCGACCCCCGCGGCGCGCAGCGCCCGGGTGAAGGCCAGCAGGATCTCGTCGGCCCCGTGACCGGCCCCGTGACCGGCCTCGTCGGGGGCCTCCCGGGTGTCGGTCGGCACGCTCACGCCGTGAGCACCCGGTCGAGCGCGTGGCGCACGCGCTCGGCGTCCTCGCGGTACTTCACCAGGGCGCCCAGCGTGCGGGCGGCGGTCTCCAGGTCGAGGTGCTCGGCACCGAGGTGCTCCAGCGCGCGCGCCCAGTCGAGGGTCTCCGCGACGCCCGGCGGCTTCTGCAGCGAGCCGCCCTCGCGCAGCTGCTGCACCAGGGTCACCACCTGGCGGGCCAGGGTCTCCGACACCTCGGGCGCGCGGGAGCGCACGATCTCCACCTCGCGCTCCAGGCCCGGGTGGTCGATCCAGTGGTAGAGGCAGCGCCGCTTGAGGGCGTCGTGGAGCTCGCGGGTGCGGTTGGAGGTGAGCACCACGATCGGCGGGGTCGCCGCCGCGACGGTGCCGAGCTCGGGGATCGAGACCTGGTAGGTCGAGAGCACCTCGAGCAGGAAGGCCTCGAACTCGTCGTCGGCGCGGTCGACCTCGTCGACCAGCAGCACGGCCGGGCTCTGCTGGAGGGCCGCGAGCACGGGGCGGGCGAGCAGGAAGCGCTCGTCGTACAGGCTCTTCTCGGCCTCCTCGGCGTCGGCGCCGCCGGCGGCCTCGAGGGCGCGCAGGTGGAGGATCTGGCGGGGGAAGTCCCAGTCGTAGAGCGCCTGGGTGGCGTCGATGCCCTCGTAGCACTGCAGCCGCACGAGGGGCAGGTCGAGGGTCTGCGCGAGCGCCTCGGCCAGCGCGGTCTTGCCCGTGCCGGGCTCGCCCTCGAGCAGCAGCGGGCGCTCCATGCGCAGGGCGAGGAAGGCGACGGTGGCGAGGTCGTCGTCGCAGAGGTAGCCCGTCGAGCCCAGCAGCGTCGCGACGTCGGACGGGCTCGCGGGAGGGGTCGGCTGCATCGGCCCACCGTAGACGGGGCGGTGTTGGTCCCGGGTTGGCCGGTGGAGGCAGACTCGGGGCGTGAGCGTGCCCGAGCCCAAGACCTGCGCGTCGTGCGGGCGCACCATCGAGTGGCGCAAGAAGTGGGAGCGCGACTGGGACTCGGTGAAGTACTGCTCCACCTCGTGCCGCCGTCACGGCGTCACCGACACCGACCGCCGGCTCGAGGCCGCCATCCTCGACCTGCTCGCCGCCCGCGCCCGCACGTCGACGATCTGCCCCTCCGACGCCGCCCGGGCCGTCGGGCCGGCCGAGGACGAGGGCTGGCGCGAGCTGATGGAGCCGGCGCGGCGCGCGGCCCGGCGGCTCGTGGCGGCCGGCGAGGTCGAGATCACCCAGGGCGGCCGCGTCGTCGACCCCTCCACCGCCAAGGGCGCGATCCGGATCCGCCGGGCCCGCTGAGCCGGTCAGTCGACCAGCGCGCGGGCGGAGTCGAGGAAGCGCCCACCCAGCGTGTCGGCGCCGAAGGAGAGCACGTAGAGCCCCGTGGAGACCCGCTCGAGGTAGCCCCAGTCCCAGACCGCGTCGGCGTCGTGACCGGTCGCGTCGGCGAGCCTGGCGGCGTAGTCGCGCAGCACCCCGCGCGGGTCGGGGCCGACCAGCCGCGAGGTCCAGTCGCGCAGCGCGACCCCGAGGTCGTGGGCGGGGTCGCCGCGCACCCCGTCGGGGTCGACGAGCACCCACCCCGCAGGGGCGCCGGGTCGCGGGGTGCGCACGCGCAGCGCGTTGGCCGGGTGGGGGTCGCCGTGCAGCACCACGTGGCGGGCGGGGTCGTCGGCCCCGGCGCGCCGCTCGGCGGCGTCGAGGGCGGCGGTCAGCACGCGGGGGTCGCAGGGCCGGCCGAGGTCGGCGTCGCGGCGGCGCAGCAGTGCGGCCAGCGCGAGGGCGCGCTCCCCCGGGGGTGGGGGCGGACCCTCGGGCAGCGGCACGGTCCAGGCCTCGCGCAGGGTGGCCGCCAGCACCGCGAGGGCGTCGTACGGCGCGAGGGACGACTGCTCCAGCGACCCGCCCAGCGCCTCGAGCAGCAGCGCGTCGTGGCGCTCGTCGTGGTCGTGCAGCAGCACGTGGCCGCGGCCGTCGGCCCGTCGCAGGGCACCGGCCTCGTCGGCCAGCGCGGGGTCGGGCAGGCGCAGCTTCAGCACCCGCTCCTCGCCGCGGGCGGTCCTCGCGCCCACGACGTACGACGCGCTGCCGCCGGGCAGCCTGCGCCCCGGTGTCAGCCCCCAGCGCGCGCAGAGCTCGGCGAGCACGGCGGGCAGGCCGGCGGCCCAGGCGCGGGCCGGCTCGCCGAGGTCGGCGACCCGCGCGCGCGTGAGCGGCTGCAGCCGCACGGGGGCGGTCGGTGCGGGGGGCACGGGGTCCACCGGGGCCACGCTCAGCGGCTGTCGACGTCGCGGCCGGTGGCGAGGTCGGAGCAGTCGACGAGCTCGACGGGGTGGCTGCGCAGGTAGTCGCGGGCCCCACGGTCGCCGGTGGCCCCGGCGCGCACCCCCGCCCAGTGGTCGCGTCCGAGCAGCACCGGGTGGCCGGGTCCCTCGGCGTAGGAGGCCCGGGCGAGGGTGGCGGCACCGCGGGGCTCGGCCAGCAGCCGCCGCAGCACCGCGGGACCCACGTCGGGCAGGTCGACCAGGCTGACGACGGCGACCTCGGGCGGCCCGCCCCCGTCACACCCGTCGCGCCCGTCACTCCCGAGGGCGGCGAGACCGGCGGCCAGCGACGCCGACATGCCGCGGTGCCAGTCCTGCGCCACCACGTGGACGGCGCCGGTGCCCTCGAGCCTGGCCACGGCCTCCTCCACGGCGGCGCCGAGCACCACGGTCACGGTGTCGCAGCCGCCGTCGCGCAGCGTGGCGACCCCGCGCACCAGCCAGTCGTCGACGAGCGCCTTCGGCGTACCCATCCGCCGACCGGCGCCGGCGGCCAGCAGCAGGCCGGCGACGGTCACGGTCGTGCGCTCACCGGTTGAAGGCCTCGGCGTAGAGCTGCTCCTGGGCCGGGGTGGCCAGGTCGCTGAAGCCGCAGACCATCACCTGGGCGCCGTCGGCGGCCACGAGGTAGCGCTCGCCGACCTGGAAGTCGACCGCGGAGACGAGGGCCTGGAGGTCCTCGCTCGGCGCGGTCACCTCGACGGTGTCGGTGGAGCGGCCGGCGAAGAACTCCGAGGGCTCGAGCACCGCCGTGCCGTCGACCAGCTCGGTCACGGTGCCCTCGAAGGCCAGCGAGGCGCCCGCCAGGACCTCGGGGGTCGGCACCATGCAGCGACCGGCCGGGGCGTCGGCGACCTCGAGGCGGGTGACGCTGGGCTCCGCGTCGCCGGAGACGGCGGGGGCGTCGCCGGCGGTGGGCACGTCGTCCTCGTCGTCGGCGCCGAGCAGGGCGCCCACCCCGAGCACGCCGATGAGGGCCACCGCGGCCGCGGCGACCAGCCAGGTCAGCGGGCTGCGGCCGCGGGTGCCGCTGTCGCGGTTCTCGCCGGTGGTGGTCGAGACGTCCTCACCGTGACGGGGCTTGCTCATGACGTCCTCCAGGAGTCGGGCCACCCGCGCGGGGTCGGCCGGCGGCAGGGAGGCGGCCGGGTCGGCGCCGCGCAGGAGCGCGCGCAGCTCGAGGTCGTGCTCCGCGTCGTGCTCCGCGTCGTGGTGCGGGTCGTGCTGCGGGTCGTCGGTCATCGGCTGCTCCTCCCTCTCGTCCCCTCATGTCCGGCAGCGCGCTCGTCCTTTCGGGCGGCGAGCTCCTCGCGCAGCCGGCCGCGGGCGCGGTAGAGACGGATGCTCGCGGCGTTGGCGCTGATGTCGAGCACGACGGCGAGCTCGGCGGGCGTGAGCTGCTCCCACGCCCACAGCCGCAGCAGCTCGGCCTCCTCCTCCCGCAGCGCGGCGAGGGCGGCGTCGAGGTCGGCGGCGAGGTCGGGGTCGGTGACGGCGTCGTGCCCCGGCCCCGCGGTGCTGGCCCGCGGCGGGTCGACCACGGCGATGCGCGCGGCCACGCGCTGCTGGCGACGGCGGCCCCGCTCGGCGTTGGCCAGGCAGTTGCGCGCGACGCCGTAGGCCCAGGGCAGCGGCTCGTCGGGCAGCTGGTCGGCGCGGCGCCAGCAGACCAGCAGCGTGTCGGCCAGCACGTCCTCGGCGGTGTCGGCGTCGGTGCGGCGGGCGAGGAAGCGACGCAGCGGCTCGACGAGGGTGGGTGCGAGCTCCTCGAAGCGCGCGCGGTCGCGGGCGTCCTGCTCGGCGGGGTCCACCACTCCAGCCAAGCACAGCAGGGCCCCCGCCGGAGCGGGGGCCCTGCCGGTGGTGCGGGTGCTACGGGTGCTGCGGGTCGTGCGGGGCGGGACTCAGAAGTCCATGCCGCCCATGCCGCCGGAGGGGTCGCCACCCATGGGGGCGGCCTTCTCGGGCTTGTCGGCCACGACGGCCTCGGTGGTGAGGAAGAGCGCCGCGATGGAGGCGGCGTTCTGCAGCGCGCTGCGGGTCACCTTGGCGGGGTCGATGATGCCGGAGGCCAGCATGTCGACGTACTCGCCGGTCGCGGCGTTGAGGCCGTGGCCCGGGGTCAGGTTGCGCACCTTCTCCGCCACGACGCCGCCCTCGAGGCCGGCGTTGACCGCGATCTGCTTGAGCGGGGCCTCGGTGGCGTAGCGCACGATGTTGGCGCCGGTGGCCTCGTCGCCCTCGAGCTCGAGCTTGTCGAACGCGGTGGCCGACGCCTGCACCAGGGCCACGCCGCCGCCGGCGACGATGCCCTCCTCGACGGCCGCCTTGGCGTTGCGCACGGCGTCCTCGATGCGGTGCTTGCGCTCCTTGAGCTCGACCTCGGTGGCCGCGCCGACCTTGATGACGGCCACGCCGCCGGCCAGCTTGGCGAGGCGCTCCTGGAGCTTCTCGCGGTCGTAGTCGGAGTCGGACTTCTCGATCTCGGCGCGGATCTGGTTGACCCGGCCCTCGATCTGGGCGGCGTCGCCGGCGCCCTCGACGATCGTGGTCTCGTCCTTGGTGATGACGACCTTGCGGGCCTGGCCGAGCAGCTCGATGCCGGTCGACTCCAGCTTCAGGCCGACCTCCTCGGAGATGACCTGGCCGCCGGTGAGGATCGCGATGTCCTGCAGCATGGCCTTGCGGCGGTCGCCGAAGCCCGGGGCCTTAACGGCGACGGACTTGAAGGTGCCGCGGATCTTGTTGACGACCAGGGTCGACAGGGCCTCGCCGTCGGTGTCCTCGGCGATGATCAGCAGGGGCTTGCCCGACTGCATGACCTTCTCGAGGATCGGCAGCAGGTCCTTGACGCTGGAGACCTTCTGGTTGGCGATGAGGACGTAGGGGTCCTCGAGCACGGCCTCCATGCGCTCCATGTCGGTCGCGAAGTACGCCGAGATGTAGCCCTTGTCGAAGCGCATGCCCTCCGTCAGCTCGAGGTCGAGCCCGAAGGTGTTCGACTCCTCGACCGTGATGACGCCTTCCTTGCCGACCTTGTCCATCGCCTCGGCGATGATCTCGCCGACGGTGGTGTCAGCGGCGGAGATCGACGCAGTGGCGGCGATCTGCTCCTTGGTCTCGATCTCGGTGGCCATCGAGAGCAGCTGCTCCGAGACGGCGGCCACCGCGGCCTCGATGCCGCGCTTGAGACCCATCGGGTTCGCGCCCGCGGCCACGTTGCGCAGGCCCTCGCGGACCATCGCCTGGGCGAGGACGGTGGCGGTGGTGGTGCCGTCGCCGGCGACGTCGTCGGTCTTCTTGGCGACCTCCTTGACGAGCTCGGCACCGATCTTCTCGTAGGGGTCCTCGAGCTCGATCTCCTTGGCGATGGAGACACCGTCGTTGGTGATCGTGGGTGCGCCCCACTTCTTCTCGAGGACGACGTTGCGCCCCTTGGGGCCGAGGGTCACCTTGACGGCGTCCGCGAGCGTGTTCATGCCACGCTCGAGGCCGCGTCGGGCCTCCTCGTTGAAAGCAATCAGCTTCGACATAACTCCTGCGATCCTTCGCATGGGACGTGCGTGGACGGACCGGCTCGTTGCCCGCGACGGACGATCTGGCCGATCCGGCGGACCCTTCCCGCCGACGCTGCAGACCTCAACCCGCCGGTCCTGATGTCTTGGCAGTCTCCAGAGGAGAGTGCCAGCATCATGTTTAGCACTCGCCCTGGGCGAGTGCAAGAAATCAGGGGGCGGTCGACGCCGCGCCGAGGGCGCCGACGACGACGTCGGCGAACGCCTCGGCGTTGCCCGGCACGAGGTCGAGGTAGAGCCCGGGCTCGATCAGCTCGACCTCGCTCACCGCCAGGGCGCCGTCGACCTCGAGGAGGTCGACGCGGGCGTAGGGCAGCGGGCGGCCGAAGCGCTCGCCCAGCCAGGCGGTCGCGCGCTCCGCGAGGTCGACCGCCGCGGGGTCGAGGGGCACCGGACGCGAGCTCCCGCCGTACTGCGGGTGGACGCGGAGGTCGTCGGAGGGAGCCACCTTGTCCACCTGCGAGACCACGGCGCCGTCGAGCACGAACAGCGAGCGCTCCCCCGTCGTGCGCACCGACGCCACGACCGGCTGCAGCAGCCAGGGCCCGGCGCCGAGGTCGGCCAGCCGGGGGTCGTCGGTGCGGGCGGCCACCACCAGGCCCACGCCGCCGGCACCCGTGCGCGGCTTGAGGACGACCTCGCCGTGCTCGGCCAGGGCCGCGGCCAGCGCGACGGCGAGGTCGGTGTCGTCGACGAGCCGGGACGGCACGACGGGCAGGTCGGCCGCGAGGTCGAGCAGGTAGGCCTTGTCGGCGTTCCAGGCGAAGACGTCGGCCCCGTTGAGCAGCGGCGCCTGCCGGCCCACGCGCTCGGCCCAGGCCAGGAACTCCGGGAGCCGGCGGTGGTAGTCCCAGGTCGACCGCACGGCGACCAGGTCGGCCCCTGCCCAGTCGACGGTGTCGTCGGACCAGGAGACCCACCGGGCGTCGACGCCGCGCCGGGCCAGGGCGGGCGGGAGCAGGTCGCCCCCGCGCTCGCCGTCGGGCAGGAGGTCGAAGGTGGCCAGCAGCACGGTCGTCACACCACGAGCCTGCCGCACCCGCGGGCTCAGCCCGGCGGCAGGGCCGGGGCGCGGTGACCGAACGGCACCTGCTCCGCGACGCCCAGGGCGGCGAGCACCGAGGGCAGCATCGCCTTGGCGGTGCGCTTGTAGCCCAGGGCGCTGGGGTGGAAGCGGTCGAGGCTGAACATCTCGTCGGGGTTGGTGATGAAGAACGGGCCCACGCAGTGCGCCAGCGACACCGCATGGGCCCCGGCGGCCACCGCCGCCGTCATCTGGGCGGCGGCCAGCTGGCGCGAGGCGCGCGAGCCCAGCGCCCGCAGCGGCTGCGGCACCGGCCGCAGCAGCCCGAGGTCGGGGCACGTGCCGACCACCACCGCCGTGCCGCGCTCGCGCAGCAGCGCGATCGCCTCCTCGAGGTGCTTCACGCTGTCGGCCACGGGCACGCGGTGGGTCACGTCGTTGCCGCCGACGACGATGACGGCCACGTCGGCGCGGTACGACGCGGGCAGCCCGGCCAGCTGCGCGGTGAGCATCGAGCTCTCCGACCCGACGACCGCCCCCGTGCGCAGCCGCACCGACCGGTGGGTCGCCCTGGCCAGCCCCTTGGCCAGCCGGCCGCCGAGGGTCTCCTTGGGCCGGTCGGCGCCCAGACCTGCTGCGATCGAGTCGCCGAGCAGCAGCAGCTGCACGGGGTCGCCGTAGGACTTCTTCCACGTGCGGTCGGCGTCGGGCGCCACCTCGCCCAGGGGCTTCCCGATCAGCCGGCGCGCGTGGTCGGCCTGGCGGTGGAGCAGCTCGCGCGCGCCGATCCCGAGCCCCCCGGTGGCCGCGCCGACCGCCGCGGCGGCCACGCCGACCGCGACGAGCCGATTGCGCGTCGAGCGGGCGTGGGTCGTGGAGGGGTCGTGGGGCATGGGGACGTTCAACCAGGTGCTCCTGAACGGGCGGTGTCGTGGGCGTGGAGACGACGTGTCGCCCAGCCGGACCCCTCGACCCGGACCCCGACCGCACCACGGTCGCAGACACCCCCGCATCGGGCCGCTTCCCCAGGGGCCGCACATCGGCGGTGGCGGGCCGACAGGGCTCAGCCGACAGGGCTCAGCCGACGCGGACCAGCGTGGTCCATCCGTGGGGGTTGGTCCAGGCGTACGTGCCGTCTGGGGCGCGGTGGTAGCTCCAGGGTGGGCTGCCCTCGGAGCCGGTGGTCTTCAGCCGGTGGTGGTGGCGGCACAGCGGCGCGAGATTGGAGGGGTGGGTCTGGCCGGGGCGTCCGCCGTGGTCGAGGGATCGGTAGGGGGTGATGTGGTCGAGGTCGCAGCGTCGTGAGGGCACGCTGCAGCCGGGGAACACGCAGCGTGGGTCGCGGATGACCACGTGTTCGCGCATCCAGGGTGGTGGGTCGTGCCGGTCGACGGCGCCGACGGTGGTGGGGTCGAGGTCGATGACGGGTCTCACGAAGACCTTGGTGCCGTGGAGCCAGCGGCGCAGGGTGGTGGTGGAGACAACGCCGAGGCCCTCGACGACCGCGGTGCCGGGTGGTGGTCCGGTGCGGTCGATCTGGGACAGATGGCTGGTCTCGTGGTGGCGATGGACCGCTGTGGGGCGCAGGTCGGGACCGGTGGTGCGGTACGGGTCGCCCGCAGGCTGCTCGTCGGCGGGCTGCTCGTTCGCGGGCTGTTCGTCGGTGGCCGGGGCTTGGCTTCGAGACGCTCGCTGCGCTCGCTCCTCAGCCACCGGGGCCGTGGCCTGTCCGGCGGTGGCCTCGGGGGCTTTGCCTGCGGCGGGGCTTCGAGACGCTAGCTGCGCTCGCTCCTCAGCCACCGGGGCCGGGGCCTGTTCGGCGGGTGTGGTCTCGGGGTCGCCGCCGGCGGAGGCCTGGCTTCGAGACGCTCGCTGCGCTCGCTCCTCAGCCACCGGGGCCATGGCCTGTCCCGCGGGGACGGTCTCGTGGTCGGCGGGGGCGGGGAGGTCCCGGGGGTCGGGTGGGGGCTCTTCCGCCGGGGCCTCGACGGGTGGCGGGAGATCCTCGGGTGCCGGGGGCCCCTCTCCACTCATGCGGGTGGCGTCGAGGGCGGCGAGGGTCTCAGCACGCTCGAGGTCCTCGGGACGCAGGTGGACGTAGACCACCCGCTCCTTCGCAGTCGTCGGCTCCACCGAGTCCAACGCCGTCAACCCCTGGGCGCGGTCGGTGATGACGCCGATGGCGCGGGCCTTGCGAACCTCCAGCGACTCCACCACCGCCCCGGACGAGGTCTGGTGGCGGCCGAGCTCGGCGGCGGTGGCGCAGATCAGGTCGTGGAAGCGGGTGAGGTCTTGGGTGTCGC
>NZ_CAKASO010000014.1:0-82461 GCF_916862475.1 Nocardioides sp. Leaf374 | reverse complement strand
GCGGGTCCGCGGGCCGCCCGCGGGACGCCCGGGGCCTGACCGGCCCCGGGCTCCCGGCCGGGAGGCGGCCCCCCGCGCGGGGGTGCGTCGCTTGTCGGCCATGCCTCCTAGGGTCCCCTACGCGGTGTACCGCGGGAACGCCGACACACCGGCGTAGCGCGCGGCGTCGCCGAGCTCGTCCTCGATGCGCAGCAGCTGGTTGTACTTCGCGACGCGCTCGGAGCGGGCCGGGGCGCCGGTCTTGATCTGGCCGCAGTTGGTGGCCACCGCGAGGTCGGCGATGGTGGTGTCCTCGGTCTCGCCCGAGCGGTGGCTCATCATGCAGCGGTAGCCGTTGCGGTGGGCCAGCTCGACGGAGTCGAGGGTCTCGGTCAGCGAGCCGATCTGGTTGACCTTCACCAGCAGCGCGTTGGCCTGGCCGCCGGAGATGCCGCGCTGGAGGCGCTCGACGTTTGTGACGAAGAGGTCGTCGCCGACGATCTGGATCGTCGAGCCGAGCTGGTCGGTCATGGCCTTCCAGCCCTCCCAGTCGTCCTCGTCGAGGGGGTCCTCGATGGAGACGATCGGGTAGGCCTCGCACAGCTCGGCGTAGTAGGCCACCATCTCGGCCGCGGTCTTCGAGCCGCCCTCGAAGGCGTAGGTGCCGTCGGTGCAGAACTCGCTGGCCGCGACGTCCATGGCCAGGGCGATGTCGGTGCCGAGGGTCAGGCCGGCCGCGGCGACGGCCTCGGCGATGAGGTCCAGCGCGGCGCGGTTGGAGTCGAGGTTCGGGGCGAAGCCGCCCTCGTCGCCCAGGCCCGTGGCCAGGCCCTTCTTCTTCAGCACCGCCTTGAGCGCGTGGTAGACCTCCGCGCCCTGGCGCAGCGCCTCGCGGAAGGTGGGAGCGCCGATCGGCGCGATCATGAACTCCTGGATGTCGACGTTGGAGTCGGCGTGGGAGCCACCGTTGAGGATGTTCATCATCGGCACCGGCAGCACGTGGGCGTTGGGGCCGCCGACGTAGCGGTAGAGCGGGAGGCCCGCGGAGTCGGCCGCCGCGCGGGCCACGGCCAGCGAGACGCCGAGGATCGCGTTGGCGCCGAGCTCGGCCTTGTTGGGGGTGGCGTCGAGGTCGAGCATGACCTGGTCGACCAGGCGCTGGTCGTCGGCGTCGAGGCCCTCCACGGCCGGGCCGATCTTCTCCACGACGCCGCGCACGGCGTTCTCGACGCCCTTGCCGAGGTAGCGGTCGCCGCCGTCGCGCAGCTCGACGGCCTCGAACGCGCCCGTGGAGGCGCCGCTGGGCACCATCGCCCGGGCGAAGGTGCCGTCGTCGAGGAGGACCTCGACCTCGACGGTGGGGTTGCCGCGGGAGTCGAGGATCTCGCGGGCGCCGACTGCTTCGATGGATGCCACTGGCTTGCTCCTGGTGCAGAGGTGTCTCGGGTGAGGGCCCGGCCAGCCTAGGGGACCCGGCACCGCGCGCCGACCCTGCGACCCCGTCGTCTCGGGTGAGCCGCCCCGCCCGCTCGCCGGGCAGGATCGGTGCGCATGGAGCCCCTGCCCCCGCCCGAGACCCGCATCCGCCAGGTGACCGCCCTCTTCGAGGGTCTCGCCGACACCTACGACACCTCCGACGTCGCCTTCAGCGGACCGGTCGGCGCCGAGCTGGTGCGCCGCCTCGCCCCGCAGGCCGGGGAGCGGGCCGTCGACCTGGGGTGCGCCCGCGGCGCCGTCACCTTCCCGCTGGCCGAGGCCGTCGGCGCCGAGGGCCACGTCGACGCCCTCGACCTGGCGCCGAGCATGGTCGAGCTGACCGCCGGCGAGGCCCAGCAGCGCGGCGCCTCCCAGGTCGAGGTCGTGCTCGGCGACGCGGTCGAGCCGCCGCTGGAGGAGTCGTCGTACGACGTGCTCGCCTCCTCGCTGCTGCTCTTCTTCCTGCCCGAGCCCGACGTCGCGCTCACCGCGTGGCGCCGGCTGGTGCGGCCCGGCGGGCGCGCCGGCTTCACGACCTTCGGCACCTGGCCGCCGGCGTGGCGGGCGGTGCTCGACGTGTTCGACGACCACGCCCACCGCACCGGCCGGCGCAGCATGACCCAGGCCCCCGAGGTCGACGAGGACCAGGAGGTCACCGACTTCCTCACCGGCGCCGGCTGGAGCGACGTGGAGCACGCCACGCTCACCCACGACCTGGTCTTCGACGACCTCGACCACTGGCGGCGCTGGTCGCTGACCACGTGGCTCACCGACGTGTGGATGCGCAGCCCCGTCGAGGAGCACCCCGAGATCCTCGAGCGCATCGGCGAGGTGCTCGAGGGCACCCGCGGCGACGACGGCCGGCTCCACCTGCACCTGGTGGTGCGCTACACCCTCGCCCGCCCCTGAGCCGACCCCGGACCCGCCCGGGCCGGCTCAGACCCGCCGTCGCACCGCGTCGCGCAGCGCCTGCTCGGGGTCGGCGCCGGCGGCGCGGGCCTCCGCGACCAGGCCCAGCAGCCGGTCGCCGAGGTCGTCGGGGTCGAGGTCCTCGACCGGTCGGCCCGCCCGGGCCAGCCGGTCGAGGGCCTTGTCGGCCAGCAGCAGGGCGGGCAGCGTGGCGGGCACGCCGTCGAGCAGCGCGGCGCGCGGCCTCTCCTCGGCCTTGATCCGCTGCCACGCGTCGTCGACCGACGTCGCGTCGTCGTGGGCGACCGGGTCGGGGCCGAAGACGTGCGGGTTGCGCCGCACCATCTTCTCGACCAGGCCGGAGGCCACGTCGTCGAGGTCGAAGTCGCCGTGCTCCTCGGCCACCGCGGCGTGGAAGTAGACCTGCAGCAGCAGGTCGCCGAGCTCCTCGCGCAGGTGGGAGGCGGCCGCGTCGCGACGCGGGGGGTCGCCGGCGTCCTCGGCCGCCGCGAGCGCGTCGACGGCCTCGAGGGTCTCGTGGGCCTCCTCGAGCAGGTAGCGCGACAGCGAGCGGTGGGTCTGCTCGCGCTTCCAGGGGCACTCGGCGCGCAGGCGTCGCATCATCGTGCGGAAGACGAGCAGCGGCTCCTGCCCGCTCCCCTCCCGACCGGGCTCCCCGGCGCCCGCCACGCTCAGCCGCAGCGCTGCGACGCGGGCAGGGCGGCGACCTGCTCCGGGGTCAGCTCCCCGTCGAGCGCGGTGGCGGCCTCCCCGACGGCGACCGAGAGCTCGGGCACGGCGCCGGCCTCCTGGCTGGCCACGTCGATCGAGGCGAAGCGGGGGTTGGTCTCCACGCCGTTCTCGTCCTGCCACTGCTGCACCAGCCCGGTGGCCGCGGCCTGGGCCTCCTCGCCGCTGGTGCCCTCCTCCACCTGCGACGTCACCGCGCTGTTGAGCACGGCGGTGAAGAGGTCGGGCCCGGCGAAGACGGGCAGCACGTCGTCGACCAGGTCGGGGTCGGCGCCGGTCAGCCCCTCCCGGGTGGTCTGCTCGACCTGGCGGCGCGCGGCCGCGACGTCCACGTCGTAGTCGGCGCCGATCTGCTCGGCCATCGAGCCCAGCACCAGGCTGTAGAGCACCTGGTCGCGGAAGGCGGCACCGGCGATCGGGGCCTGGCCCTCGTTGGACTCCAGCAGCTCGCAGGTGTCGGCGGCGAAGGTGTCGACCTCGCTCAGCGTGATGTCCTCGTCGCCGACCGTCGCGGCGACACCCGGACGGATCGGGGTGTCGGCGACCCCGCAGCCCGCGAGCCCCGAGCCGAGGAGGACGACGGCGGCCAGACCGGCTGCCGGGCGGACGATCTTCACGTGGACTCCCGCGGGTCGATGATGGCGTCGATCACACTGCGGGCCCATTCAAGCAGGGCGATCCCGTCGATGGGCTTGCCACCCACGACCGCCGTCTGCGGCCGCGGCACGAGGATGGTGTCGACCCCGGTCTTGACGATGGCCTTCGGATACATCCGCATCAGCCGCACCACCCGCGACTCCGGGAGGCTCACCGGCGCGAAGCGGACGTTCTTGCCGGCGACCGTCACCTCGCCCACGCCGGCCTGGCGGGCCCGGGCGCGGAAGCGGGCCACCAGCAGCAGCGACACGACCACGACCGGCGGCTCGCCGTAGCGGTCGAGCAGCTCCTCGTTGATGGCGTCGACGTCCTCGTCGGTGCGCACCTCGGCCAGGCGCTTGTAGATCTCCAGGCGCAGGCGCTCGCTGGGGATGTAGTCGTGGGGCAGGTGGGCGTCGACGGGCAGCTCGATGCGCACCTCGTCGAGCTCGGGCTCGCCCTCGCCCTTGAACTCGTGGACGGCCTCGCCGACCAGGCGCACGTAGAGGTCGAAGCCGACGTCGGCGATGTGGCCCGACTGCTCCCCGCCCAGCAGGTTGCCGGCGCCGCGGATCTCCAGGTCCTTCATCGCGATCGCCATGCCGCCGCCCAGGTCGGAGTGCTGGGCCAGCGTGGCCAGCCGCTCGTGGGCGGTCTCGGTCAGCGGTTTCTCCGCGGGGTAGAGGAAGTAGGCGTAGGCCCGCTCGCGGGAGCGGCCCACGCGCCCGCGCAGCTGGTGCAGCTGGGAGAGGCCCAGGGTGTCGGAGCGCTCGATGATCATGGTGTTGGCGTTGGAGACGTCGAGGCCCGACTCCACCAGGGTCGTGCAGACCAGCACGTCGAAGCGCTTCTCCCAGAAGTCGAGCATCACCTGCTCGAGCTGCTTCTCCCCCATCTGCCCGTGGGCGGTGGCCACGCGCGCCTCGGGCACCAGCTCACGGATGCGCGCGGCGGCCTTCTCGATCGACTGCACCCGGTTGTGGATGTAGAAGACCTGGCCCTCGCGCAGCAGCTCGCGGCGCACGGCCGCCACCACCTGGCGGTCCTCGTAGGCGCCGACGTAGGTCAGCACGGGGTGGCGCTCCTCGGGCGGGGTGGTGATGGTCGACATCTCCCGGATGCCGGTGATCGCCATCTCCAGGGTGCGCGGGATCGGCGTGGCCGACATCGACAGCACGTCGACCGACGTGCGCAGCCGCTTCATCTGCTCCTTGTGCTCCACCCCGAAGCGCTGCTCCTCGTCGACGATGATCAGGCCCAGGTCCTTGAAGCGCACGTCGCGGTTGAGCAGGCGGTGGGTGCCGACGACGATGTCGATCGAGCCGTCGGCCATCCCCTTCATCACCTCGGCGGCCTCCTTGTCGCTCTGGAAGCGGCTCAGCGCCCGCAGCACGACCGGGAAGCCGCTCATCCGCTCGGCGAAGGTCGACAGGTGCTGGGTGACCAGCAGCGTGGTCGGCACCAGCACGGCGACCTGCTTGCCGTCCTGGACGGCCTTGAAGGCCGCCCGCACCGCGATCTCGGTCTTGCCGTAGCCCACGTCGCCGCAGACCAGCCGGTCCATGGGCACGACCTGGCGCATGTCGGCCTTGACCTCGTCGACCGTGGTCAGCTGGTCGACGGTCTCCTGGAAGGGGAAGGCGTCCTCGAGCTCGCGCTGCCAGGGGGTGTCGGGCCCGAAGGCGTGGCCCTTGGTGGCCTGGCGCGCGGCGTAGAGCTTGATCAGCTCGGCGGCGATCTCGCGCACGGCCTTGCGGGCGCGGCTCTTGCGCTTGGACCAGTCGGCGCCGCCGAGCCGGTCGAGGCTGGGCTGCTCGCCGCCGACGTAGCGGGTGACCTGGTCGAGGGCGTCGGCGGGCACGTAGAGCCGGTCGGCCGGGCCGCCGCGCTTGGAGGCGCCGTACTCGAGCACGAGGTACTCGCGCACCGCTCCCCCGGCCTCGCGCTGCTTCATCTCGATGAAGCGGCCCACGCCGTGCTGCTCGTGCACGACGAAGTCGCCGGCCTTGAGCTCGAGGGGGTCGATCTGCTTCTTGCGCCGCGCCGGCATCTTGCGCATGTCGCGCGTGGAGGACTTCTGCCCCGAGATGTCCTCCCCGGTCAGCAGCACCAGCCGGTTGGTCTCGTCGACGAAGCCCTGGGTGAGGGACCCGCAGGTGACGGTCACGACGTCGTGACCCAGCTCGCCGTCGAGTCGCGCGGGCACGTCGTGCTCGCCGAGGGCCTCGACCATGCGGTTGGCCGGGCCGTGCCCGACGTGCACCACGACGGTGCGGAAGCCCGCGGCCCGCCAGCCCTCGAGGTCGGTGATGGCCTTCTCGACGTCGCCGCGGTAGGCGTCGACCGGGTGGGCCGGCAGGGCCCGGGTCGGCACGCCGGCGTCGCTGGCGCTCATGCCGGTGGCGGTCTCGTCGTCGTCGGCGATGCCGAAGGGGCTCATCGTCCACCACGGCTTGTGCTGCTCGAGGCTGGTCAGCCTCACCTCGGCCAGGTCCTGGTACGACGCAGCGCCCAGGTCGACCGGGGCGGTGCCCCCGCCGGCCGCGGCGGCCCAGCTCGCGCCGAGGAACTCCTCGCTGGTCGCGACCAGGTCGTGGGCGCGGCGGCGCGCCCGCTCGGGGTCGAGCACCAGCACGTGGGTGTCGGCCGGCATCAGGTCGACCAGCAGCTCCATCTCGTCGACCAGCACCGGGGCCAGCGACTCCATGCCCTCCACCGCGATGCCGGCGGCGATCTTGTCGGTCAGCTCCAGCAGCTGCGGGTGGCTGCGGCCCAGCTCGGCGGCCCGCGCGCGCACGGCGTCGGTGAGCAGCAGCTCGCGGCACGGCGGCGCCCAGAGCCGCTCGACCTTCTCGAGGGTGCGCTGGTCGGCGACGGAGAAGCTGCGGATCTCCTCGACGTCGTCGCCCCAGAACTCCACGCGCAGCGGGTGCTCCTCGGTCGGCGGGAAGACGTCGACGATGCCGCCACGCACGGCGAACTCGCCGCGCTTCTCGACCAGGTCGACCCGGCTGTAGGCCGCGTCGGCCAGGCGCCGCACCACGTCGTCGAGGCCGGCGGCCTCGCCGCTGACCAGCTCGACGGGCTCGAGGTCGGCGAGGCCCGCGACCTGCGGCTGGAGCACCGAGCGCACCGGGGCCACGACCACCTTGAGCGGTCCGTTGGAGGCGTCGGTGCCGGGGTGACGCAGGCGGCGCAGCACCGCCAGGCGGCGCCCGACGGTGTCGCTGCGCGGGCTGAGCCGCTCGTGGGGCAGCGTCTCCCAGCTGGGGTAGTAGGCCACCGTCGCGGGGTCGACGAGGTCGCCGAGCGCCCCGACCAGGTCCTCGGCCTCGCGGGCGGTGGCGGTCACGGCCAGCACCGTGCGGCGTTGGGCCACCAGGCCCGCCACCACGAAGGGCCGCAGCGCCTCCGGCCCGGTGAGGTCGAGCGCACGCACGGCGCCGCCGGCGGCGTCGGCCAGCACCTCGGACAGCGTGGCGTCGGCGAGCACGGCCCGCGCCAGCGCCGTGACCGCGGGGCTGGTCGACGGGGCGGGGGGAAGGACGGTGGTGGTCACGAGGCTCCTCGACTGACGGGCGTCACCCACGACGACGGCCCCCGGTCGAGACGACAGGGGGTGGTGACCGGCCCAGTCTAGGTCGCACCACCGACGACGGGATCGTCTGCGGCCCGGACGGGTGGGGGCGGGCAACCACCGGGAGGCCATGATGAGATCGGCACCACAGCACTGGGCCCCGCGGGGGCCGCGACGAGAGGCATGACATGGAGCTGCAGCTGACGGCCGAGGAGCAGGAGTTCCGCGCGGAGATGCGCGACTTCTTCACCACCAAGGTCTCCCAGGAGATCCGCGACGCGGTGGCGGCGGGCCACGAGCTCACCCGCGAGCAGATCGTGGAGGCCCACCAGACGCTCAACGCGGCCGGCCTGGCCGTGCCGCACTGGCCCGAGGAGTGGGGCGGTCGTGGCTGGAGCCAGATCCAGCGCCACATCTGGAACGAGGAGATGCAGGCCGCCGCGGTGCCGCCGCCGCTGGCCTTCAACGCCTCGATGATCGGTCCGGTCATCGCGCAGTTCGGCAGCCAGGAGATCAAGGAGCGCTTCCTGGCCAAGACCGCCAACCTCGACATCTGGTGGAGCCAGGGCTTCTCCGAGCCTGACGCCGGCTCCGACCTCGCCGGCCTGCGCACCACCGCGGTCCGCGACGGCGACGACTGGGTCGTCAACGGCCAGAAGACCTGGACCACGCTGGGGCAGTACGGCGACTGGATCTTCACCCTCGTGCGCACCGACCCGGAGGTGAAGAAGCAGAAGGGCATCTCGATGCTCCTCATCGACATGACCTCCCCCGGCGTCGAGGTGCGGCCCATCGAGCTCATCGACGGCGGCCACGAGGTCAACGAGGTGTGGTTCAGCGACGTGCGCGTGCCGGGCGAGAACCTCGTCGGCGAGCCCGGGCAGGGCTGGACGATGGCCAAGTTCCTGCTCGGCAACGAGCGCGTCGGCGTGGCCCCCGTGGGCTCCACCAAGCGCCGCCTGGCCCGGGCCAAGGAGCTGGCCGGCGAGCAGGCCCACGACCCGCTGACCGCGGCCCGCATCGCCGAGCTGGAGAACGAGCTGCTCGCCCTCGAGCTCACCGCCCTGCGCGTGGTCGCCCACTCCGCCGGCAGCGAGCCCCACCCGGCGAGCTCCGTGCTCAAGCTGAAGGGCACCGAGCTGCAGCAGGCCGTGAGCGAGCTGCTCGTCGACCTCGCCGGGCCCGGGTCGCTGGCGTCGGGCGCGGGCGACGACAGCGCCCTGCCCGACTGGGCGCGCCACGCGACCCCGTCGTACCTCAACCTGCGCAAGGCCTCCATCTACGGCGGCTCGAACGAGATCCAGCGCCAGATCATTTCCCGCACGATCCTCGGCCTCTGAGCCGGGCAGGAGACTCATCATGGACTTCACCTACGACGACGAGCAGGACGCCCTGCGCGACGCGGTGCGCGGACTGGTCGGCCGGGCCTACTCCGACTTCGAGCAGCGCCGCCAGACCACCAAGGCCGACCCGGGCTTCTCGGAGAAGGTCTGGACCCAGCTGGCCGAGATGGGCGTGCTGGGCCTGCCCTTCAGCGAGGACGACGGCGGGGTCGGCGCCGGGCCGGTCGAGATCTCGATCGTGGCCCAGGAGCTCGGCCGCGTCATCGCCCCTGAGCCCTACCTCACCAGCGTCGTGCTCGCCGGCGGGCTGGTCTCCGCGGTCGGCACCACCGAGCAGCGCGGCGAGGTGCTCGGCGCGCTGAGCGCCGGCGAGAGCGTGCTGGCGCTGGCCCACGACGAGCCCGGCTCGCGCTGGAGCCCCTCGGCCACCGCGGTCACCGCCACCGAGGAGGGCGGCTCCTGGACGCTGAGCGGCGTCAAGGAGCCGGTCGTCCACGGCGCGCGCGCCGACCTGCTCGTGGTGAGCGCCGCGCTGCCCGACGGCGGCACCGGCCTCTTCCTCGTCGAGGGCTCGGCCGCCGAGCGCACCGACTACCCCACCTACGACGGCGGCCGCGCTGCCAAGGTGACCTTCTCCGGCACCGCCGCGACGCCGCTGGGCGAGGCGGGTCGCGACATCACCGCCAGCATCGCCACGGTCCAGGACATCGGCCGGATCATGGCCTGCAACCAGGCCGTCGGCGCGATGGAGGTGGCGCTGCGCACCACCACGGAGTACCTCAAGAGCCGCAAGCAGTTCGGCGTGCCGCTCAACACCTTCCAGGCGCTCAACTTCCGCGCCGCCGACATGTACGTCTCCCTGGAGCTGGCCACGAGCCTGACCCAGTGGGCGACCATGGTGCTGGCCACCGGCGGCGCCGAGGCCACCCGTGACGCCGCCCACCGGGCCTCGCTCCAGGTGAGCCGGGCCAGCCGCCACGTCGGTCAGGAGGCGATCCAGCTGCACGGGGGCATCGGGATGACCGCGGAGTACTCCGTGGGCAGCTACGTCTCGGTCCTCACCGCCCTCGAGCGGCTCCTCGGCGACGGCCAGCACCACCTCTCCGCCCTGGCCGGCGGCATCGGCGACTACGGCTCGATCGACCCGCTTCCCTGACACCGGTGGGAGGGGTCCTTAGGATCCCTCCCATGACGGGCACCGCCGAGGACACCACCCGCTCGGCACCACCGGGCCTGCCGCCGACCACGCGCCGGGGCCCCCGGGCCCTGGCCATGGCGGTCTACGCCGTGCTTCTGGTGCTGTGGAGCGAGCTGCTCGGCATCCCCAACGACACCGTCCAGGTGTTCGTGTGGCTGTGGCTCGGCACGATCGCGTGGAACGTGCAGGCCCCGTGGCGCTACCACCTGCTGTTCCTGCGCGACTGGTCGCTGCCGGTCATCGGCCTGGTCGTCTACTTCTACAGCCGCGGCCTCACCGACGAGCTCGGCCTCCCGGTGCACGTGCGGATGCCGATCACCGTCGACGAGTGGCTCGGCGGGGGCGTCACGCCCACCGAGCGCCTCCAGGACGCGTGGTGCGGCGACCCGTGCCTGCGCGAGAGCCCGCCCCGGTGGTACGACGTCGTCCTGACCACCGTCTACGCCTCCCACTTCCTCACCGGCCTGACCATCGCGGCCGTGCTGTGGGTGCGCAACCGCACCCAGTGGGTGCGCTGGATGCGCCGCTTCCTGGCCATCAACTTCGGCGCCCTGGTCATCTACGTCGTCTACCCGATGGCCCCGCCGTGGATGGCCTCCGAGCAGGGCTACCTCGGCGAGGTCACCCGGATCACCGGCCGCGGGTGGGCCGACCTGGGCCTGGGCCGCTTCGACCTGGTGCTCCAGGGTGTCGGCAACCCGGTCGCCGCCATGCCCTCGCTGCACGCGGGCATCACGTTCCTCGTCGCGCTCTACGGCGTGGGCCACCTGCGCACCCGCTGGCGCTGGCTGCTGCTGCTCTACCCGCTGCTGATGTCGGTGGCCCTGGTCTACTACGCCGAGCACTACGTCGTCGACGTGGTCGCCGGCGGGCTGCTGGCGGGCCTGGTGCTCGCCGGCTCCACCTGGTGGGAGCGCCGCCACGAGCGCCCCACCCCCGCCTGACCCCCACCCGCCTGACCCCCGACCGCCTGACCCACACCACCGACCGAGACACACGAGAGGCACCACCGTGCGAGGACTCCAGGGCAGGACCGCCGTCGTCACCGGCGCCAGTCGCGGCATCGGCCTGGCCGTGGCCCAGCGGCTGGTCGCGGAGGGGGCGCGGGTCTGCGTCACCGCCCGCAAGCCCGAGGCGCTCGAGGAGGCCGTCGCGAGCCTCGGCGGCCCCGACCACGCGATCGGCGTGGCCGGCAACGCCGGTGACGCCGCGCACCGCGACGAGGCGGTGGCCCGCACCCTCGAGGCCTTCGGCAGCGTCGACCTGCTGGTCAACAACACCGGCATCAACCCCGCCTACGGCCCGCTGATGGCGCTCGACCTCGACGCCGCCCGCAAGATCGTGGACGTCAACGTGGTCGCCGCCCTCGGCTGGGTGCAGGTCGCCCACCGCGCCTGGATGGGCGAGCACGGCGGTGCGGTGGTCAACGTCGCCTCGGTCGCGGGCGTCAGCAGCGCCCCGGGCATCGCGATGTACGGCGCGAGCAAGGCGATGCTCATCCACCTGACCAAGGACCTCGCCGTCGAGCTCGGCCCGTCGGTGCGGGTCAACGCGGTCGCCCCCGCGGTCGTGAAGACCCGCTTCGCCGAGGCCCTCTTCGAGGGCCGCGAGGAGGAGGTCGCCGCGACGTACCCGCTGCGCCGCCTCGGTGTGCCCGACGACGTCGCGGGCGCCGTGGCGTTCCTGCTCTCCGAGGAGGCCTCCTGGCTGACCGGGCAGACCGTCGTGCTCGACGGCGGCGTCACCCTCGCCCACCGCTGAGCACGGTCCGCCCGCCGGGACCGGGACTGTGACGGCGACCACCCGTGGGTCAGGATGAGGTCATGGACCTCTCCCTGAGCGACGAGCAGCAGAGCTTCCGCGACACCGCGCGGGCCTTCCTCGACAAGGAGGCCGTGCCCCACCGCATCCAGTGGGACCGCGACGAGTCGGTCGACCTCGCGATCGTGCCGAAGATGGCCGAGCTCGGCTTCTTCGGCCTGACCATCCCCGAGGAGTACGGCGGGCTGGGCGGCGACTACGTCACCTACGCCATCGCCATGGAGGAGCTCGGCCGCGCCGACTCCGCCCTGCGGGGCATCGTCTCGGTCAGCAGCGGCCTGGTCGGCAAGTCGATCCTGTTCTTCGGCACCGAGGAGCAGAAGCAGGAGTGGCTGCCGCAGCTGGCCACCGCCTCGAAGCTGGGCTGCTTCGGGCTCACCGAGCCCGGCACCGGCTCCGACGCCGGCAACCTGACCTCGCGCGCGGTCAAGGACGGCGACGACTACGTCCTCAACGGCCAGAAGCTGTTCATCACCAACGGCACCTGGGCCGACGTCGCCCTCGTCTTCGCCCGCACCAGCGACGACGGACCCCGCGGGGTCACGGCGTTCCTGGTGCCCACCGACACCCCCGGCTTCGAGGCCCGCGAGATCAAGGGCAAGCTCGGGCTGCGCGGCCAGGCCACGGCCGAGCTGTTCCTCTCCGACGTGCGCGTGCCGGCCTCGGCCGTGCTCGGCGAGGTCGGCAAGGGCTTCAAGATCGCCATGAGCACCCTCGACAAGGGACGGCTGGCGGTCGCCGCCGGCTGCGTCGGCATCGTGCAGGGGTGCCTGGAGACCAGCGTCGACTACGCCCTCAACCGCACCCAGTTCGGCAAGCCCATCGCGGGCTTCCAGCTGGTGCAGGACATGATCGCCGACATCTCCCTCGACGCCGACGCCGCGCGCCTGCTGGTGTGGCGCTGCGCCGACCTCATCGACCGGGGCGAGCCCTTCGGCACCGCCGCCTCCAAGGCCAAGCTGTTCGCCTCCGAGGCCGCGGTGCGAGCGGCCAACAACTGCATCCAGGTGCACGGCGGCGCGGGCTACGTCGACGAGTACCCCGGCGCGAAGTACCTGCGCGACGCCCGGGTCATGACGCTCTACGAAGGCACCAGCCAGATCCAGAAGCTGCTCATCGGCCGCGCCGAGACCGGCATCAACGCCTTCGTCTGACCCCTCCCGCCGCACACCCTCCACCCCTGACAGGAGCACCCTCCGTGCCGCTCGACCCCCAGCTGGCCACCCTGCTGCAGTTCCTCGCCGACTCCGGCGCGCCGTCGATGTCGGAGGGCACCGCCGAGCAGGCGCGCCACGGCTTCCGCACCCTCGCCGTCGACCTGCGCGACCCCGCGGTGCTCCCGGAGGTCGAGCGGGTCGAGGACGTCGAGGTCCCGGGCGGTGACGGCCCGCGGCCCGCCCGGGTCTACCGCCCGGCCGCCGACGGCCCGCTCCCCACCGTGGTGCTGCTGCACGGAGGGGGCTTCGTGGTCGGCGACCTCGACACCCACGACCTCTACGCCCGCTGCGTCGCCGACGCCTGCCACGCGGTCGTGGTCTCCGTCGACTACCGCCTGGCGCCGGAGCACCCGTTCCCGGCCGCCGTCGACGACGCCGTCGCCGCCACCCGGTGGGCCGCCGAGCACCTCGCCGACCTCGGCGGCAACGACGTGCTGGCCGTCACTGGCGACTCCGCCGGGGGCAACCTCTCGGCGGTCGTCACCCAGGTGATGCGCGACGAGGGTCGCCCGCTCGACGCGCAGCTGCTCTTCTACCCCGCCACCGACCTGGCCGGCAGCTACCCCTCCACCACCGAGAACGCCGAGGGCTACTTCCTCGACCAGGCCACCATGCTGTGGTTCGGGGCGCACTACGTCGGCTCCGGCGGGGGCGAGGTGGTCGGGTCGCCGCGCTTCTCCCCCATGCTCGGCGACAAGGCGGGGCTGCCCCCCGCCGTCGTCGTCACCGCCGAGTTCGACCCGCTGCGCGACGACGGCAACGCCTACGCCGAGGCCCTGGCCGCGGCCGGCGTGCCGGTCGAGCACCGCGTCTTCCCCGGCCTCATCCACGGCTTCGTCGACATGGGACGCCACTCCGCCGCGGCCCAGGCCGCGGTGGACGAGTCGCTCGCGCTCTTCCGGGGGCTGCTGCACCGCTGACCAGGGAGGGCCGAGCAGAGCTGTGCGGTCCGAGCGGGGAGGAGCGGCCCAGGCGTGAGCGCCGGCGGGTAGCGTCACGCCATGCGCCTGCGCCCGTTCCTCGCCCCCGTTGCCCTGTGCCTCGCCCTCGTCGCCACCGGCTGCTCCTCCGACGACTCGGCCGACGGCCCCTCCGAGAGCTCCCCGGAGACCTCCGCCGCGTCGTCGCCCTCGGCGTCCGCCTCGGAGCCGTCGGAGACCTCGGAGCCCGACACCGACACCGAGACCGACACGCAGGAGGTCGCGACCGACCAGGTCGCCTTCGACGTACCCGGATCGTGGGTGACGGTCGACGCGGCCGAGGCCTTCTCCGGCGACGACGCCACCGAGGACCCGGTCGTCCAGGACCTCGCCGAGCGCCTCGGCGTCACCCCCGAGCAGGCCGTGCAGACCTTCGCCCAGATGGACCTCATCGTCACCAGCGACGGCGAGCGTGACGCGGGTGTCCTGACCAACCTCAACGTCGTGCACGTCCCCGGGGCCCTCCCCACCGAGTCCGCCGCGCGGGCCGAGCTGAAGCAGATCGGCGCCACCATCACCTCGATCGAGGCCGTCGAGACCGGTGCCGGCGACGCCCTCCGTGTCGCCTACACCCTGGAGGCCGGTGGCGGCCAGGTGCGCTCGCAGGCCCTGGCCGTCGACGTCGACGGGCAGCTCGTGACCATCACCGTCACCGCCGGCACCGAGACGACCAGCGACGAGCTCACCGACCTGGTCGTCGACTCCCTCACCGCCGCCTGACCAGCCGCTCCACCCAGCCGTCGGTGCCGCCCGGCGACCGGCCCGTGGGTCGGCGTCGGTGACCGACCGACCGGGAGTGGCGGGAGACGACACCTCGAGCGGCCCTCGACCCGTCGTACGCCGCCACTCCCCGGGCGACCCACCCCGGAACACGAGGCGCCCCCGCGTGACGGGTCGCCAGCGCGCGCGGCGACCGACCGACCGGAAGTGGCGGGAGACGACACCGCCAGCGGCCCTCGACCCGTCGTACGCCGCCACTCCCCCAGCGACCCACCCCAGGACACGAGGCGCCCGCGCGTGACGGGTCGGCAGCGCTCGCGGCGACCGACCGACCGGGAGTGGCGGGAGACGACACCTCCAGCGGCCCTCGACCCGTCGTACGCCGCCACTCCCCGGGCGGGCCACGCTACGGCGACCGGCAGACCGACCGCGCCCTGCGCACCACCACGTCGTCTCGGATCCGCGACGACCACGACACCCGGGGCGACGACGTCACCCGCCGCACCACCGAGGGCGGGACCACCGGCGAGACCGCACGCCGCCTCAGCCGCTCCGTCGCCCGAGGCCTCGACCGACCGCTCGGGCACCCGGGGGGACCGACGTCGTCAGCGGTCGTAGGCCAGCAGGGCGAGCTCGAGCATCAGCTTGTCCCGGGGGTTGGCGAGGTGGCGGCCGGTGAGCGCCTCGATCTGCTTGAGGCGGTAGATGACGGTGTTGCGGTGGCAGAAGAGCTCCTCCGCGGCGTGGGTCGGGGAGCCGTCGTGGCGCAGCAGGGCGCGCAGGGTGTCGACGAGGGTCGTGAGCTGGGCCTCGGGCTGGTTCAGCAGGTCGCCGAGGGTCTCGCGCAGCAGCAGCGGCGCGACCTGGGGGCTGCCCGCCAGCAGCACCTCGGGGAGCCGCTCGGAGACCGAGACCACCTGGGGCCGGCCGCGCGGGAGGGTCTCGGCGGCGCGGGTGGCGAGCTGGTAGGCGGCGGCGAAGCCGGCGATCCCGTCGGGGCAGCCGGCGACGCCGACTCGACCGGCCGCGTGCGGCGCGAAGACCTGCGCCAGCCCGGGCTCGTCGGGCAGGGGGCCGGCGAGCAGGCCGAAGTGGGCCCCGGCGCGCACGTGCCACACCGCGGTGACCCCGAGCCGCTCGAGGCCGTCCTCGGCCAGCGTGAGGGCGTCGTCGAGCGAGCCGTCCTGGAGCGCGACCACGCAGGCGAGGTCGGCGTCGCCACGGATGCCCAGCACCGCGAGCGCCTCCCCGGCGAAGTCGGGATCGGCGCCGCGGCCCTCGAGCAGCGCGTCGAGCACGGTCTGCTGGCGCTGGAGGTCCTGGCGCTGGAGCCGGCGCGCCTCTCGGCGGTAGGCGTCGATGAGCACGGCGTTCTGGATGTCCAGGTCGGCCCAGACCCCCCGCCCGGCGAGGAGGAGCACGGCGTCGTCGACCCGCAGGTGGGCGGGGCCGGTCGAGGAGCGCTCCACGAGCGCCTGCCACAGCACCCGCGCACCGAGCGTGTAGGCGTTCAGCACGACCTCCAGGGGCACCCCCTGGCGGGCGCGCCGCCGGCCGGTCTCCCGCCACACGTCGCGCGCACCCTCGCCCCCCGGCTGCGCGCTGCCGCTGAGGATCTCCAGCCCTCGCCGGATGTGCATCCGGGTGCTCTCGCGCACGTCGAGACGCAGGTCGGGCCCCACGCGGTCGTAGACCTCGGCGTCGCGCTCGAGCAGGGTCAGCGTGATCTGGTCGGCGATGCGGTCGGCGTCGTCCACCAGCAGCCGCCAGGCCCGACGTACGTCGGCCGTCGTGGCGCGGTCGAAGCCGACCGGGTCGGGGGCCGGCCACGCCGACCGGCGGCCGGGGGCCCGCTCGGCGGCCCCGGAGGAGGCGCCGGGTCGCCCAGAGGAGGACACGGGACGACGTTCGCACTCCGCGCACAATCTTGACCAGCCCTTGACCCCGATCACTGCGTTGGATCCAAGGATCTTTGTGCTCCGCGCCTAGTGCACTTCCTGTGCGCTGCGACCAAAGTGGTGGCCGTCACACCGGGGCCCCACCCTCGACCTGGTCGACACCGTCCTCCCGCGGCGCCACCCCGCCGCGCGCGACCGACCCGCGACCGACCTGCGACGACCCCCGCCGACCCCCCGACGAAAGGGCGCGATGTCCGCGACCTCCTCCCCCGCTGCGCCGTCCCCCGGGGCCGCCTCGGCCACCGGCCCCGTGCTCGAGCTGCGCGACGTGACCGTCACCTTCGGCGGCGTCACGGCCCTCTCGGGCGTGGGCCTCGCCGTCCGTCCGCACCAGGTGCTGGGGGTCATCGGCCCCAACGGCGCCGGCAAGACGACCCTCTTCAACGTCGCGTGCGGCTTCGTCACCCCCGACACCGGCACGATCGTGCGGGAGGGTCGCGAGCTGGGCCGCCTGCACGCCCACCAGCTGGCCGGCCTCGGCATGGCCCGCACGCTGCAGGGCCTCGGCCTCTTCGACCGGATGAGCGTGCTCGACAACGTCGTCGTCGGCGCCGACCGCCACGCGAGCGTGGGGTTCCTGGGCTCGTTGCTCGCCCTGCCCCGGGCGGCCCGCGAGGAGCGTGAGCTGCGCGAGCGGGCCCGCGCCGTGCTCGAGGAGCTCGGCATCGCGGCGTACGCCGACCGCTACCCGCCCAGCCTGCCCTACCCCGTCCGCAAGCGGGTCGCCCTCGCCCGGGCGCTGGCCGCCGAGCCGACGCTGCTGCTCCTCGACGAGCCCGCCAGCGGGCTGTCCGCCGACGAGATGGACGAGCTCGGAGACCTGGTGCGCAGCCTGACCGACCGGATGTCGGTGATGCTCGTGGAGCACCACATGGACCTGGTCATGCGGGTCTGCGACGAGATCACGGTGCTCGACTTCGGCCGCGTCATCGCCCACGGCACACCGGCCGAGGTCCGCGACGACCCCGCCGTGCTGGCCGCCTACCTCGGCGAGGTCGTCGGCGACGAGGACGCCCCCGGCGCCCTGCCCGCGACGCCCGAGGGAGGTCGCTGACGTGCTGACCCTTCACGAGCTGTCGACCAGCTACGGCCCCGTCAAGGCGCTGCAGCAGGTCTCCTTCACCGCCCGCGAGGGCGAGATCACCGCCGTCCTCGGGGCCAACGGCGCCGGCAAGACCACGCTGCTGCGCACGGTCTCGGGCCTGCAGCGCGCCGACTCCGGCACCATCGAGCTCGAGGGCAGGCGACTCGGCAAGGTCGCGGCCGACCGGATGCCCGGGCTCGGCATGGCCCACGTGCCCGAGGGCCGCGGCGTGATCACCGAGCTGACCATCGAGGAGAACCTCCGCCTCGGGGGCCTGGGGCGCGGGCGCCGCGTGCAGCCCGCCGACCTCGACCGCGTCTACGACCTCTTCGCCATCCTCGGCGACCGTCGGGCGGCGCTGGCCCACACGCTCTCGGGCGGGGAGCGGCAGATGCTCGTCATCGGCCGCGCGCTGATGGCCGGGCCCCGGATGCTTCTGCTCGACGAGCCCTCCCTCGGCCTGGCCCCGCGCATCGTCGCCCAGATCTTCGACCTGCTGCGCGGGCTCGTGCAGACCGACGGGCTGAGCGTGCTGCTCGTGGAGCAGAACGCCCGCAGCGCCCTGTCGGTCGCCGACCACGGCGTCGTGCTCAACCTCGGCCGTGTGGTGGCCGACGACGACGCGGCCACACTGGCGGCCGACGACCAGCTCCGACACGCCTACCTCGGGTTCTGACCCGTGCGACGAGAAGGAGAGACCTCGTGCAGCAGCTGCTGAACACCGCCCTCGGCGGTCTGACCCTCGGCATGGTCTACGCCGCGTTCGCGCTGGCCCTCGTGCTGATCTTCCGCTCCACTCGGATCGTGAACTTCGCCCAGGCGCCGATGGCGATGGTGACCACCTTCATCGCCCTCACCCTCATCGACGCCGGCTACTCCTACTGGATCGGCTTCGCCGCCGCCCTGCTCGCGGGCCTCGTGCTCGGCGCGGTCGTCGAGCGGGTGCTGATCCGCCCGGTCGAGGACAAGCCCGAGATCAACGCCGTCATCCTCACCCTGGGCCTCTTCATCGTGCTCCACGCCCTCGCGGCCGTGGTGTTCGGCAACGCCTACCGCTCCTTCCCCGCGCCGTTCGGGATCCGCGGCTTCGAGGTCGGCGGCAGCACCATCGCGCTGACCGGCTTCGGGGTCTTCACCATCGGCGCGGTCGTGGTGGTGATGGCGCTGCTGGTGGCGCTCTTCCGCTTCACCGACGTGGGCCTGCGCATGCGGGCCGCGGCCTACAACCAGGAGGTCGCCCGCCTGCTGGGCGTCAGGGTCGGGCGCATGCTCACCCTCGGCTGGGCCCTGGCGGCGCTGGTCGGCTCCCTGGCCGGCATCCTCATCGCCGGCGGCAGCCTGGTCCACCCGGGCTACATGGACTCCGTCGTCGTCTACGGCTTCGTGGCCGCCGTGCTCGGCGGCCTGGAGAGCCCCATCGGCGCGGTGGTCGGGGGCCTGACCCTCGGCGTCTCGCTCAGCTTCGTCAGCGGCTACGTCGGCTCCGAGCTCGTCGCCCTGGCCGCCCTGGGCATCCTCATGCTGGTCCTGACCCTGCGACCCGGGGGCCTGTTCTCCCAGGCCGCGGAGAGGCGCGTCTGATGCCCGCGAAGCTGCAGCGCCTCTGGCGCGACTCCGTCCTGGGTCGCCACGTCCTCGTCGCGCTCGTCGGCCTGCTGGTCGTCCTGCTGCTGCTCGAGACGGTCAACGACTTCCGGGCCATCCAGCTCTCCTCGATGGCCTACCTCGGCATCGCCGCGGGCGGGCTGACCATCCTCACCGGCCTCAACGGCCAGATCTCGCTGGGCCACGGGGCGCTCATGGCGATCGGGGCCTACACCGCGGCCCTCATGCTGCCCGACCGCGACGCCTCGACGCCGCTGCCGCTGGTGGTGCTGGTGTCGGTGCTCGTCACGCTCGCGGTCGGTACGGCGGTCGGCGCGGCCGCCGCCCGTCTCCACGGCCCCTACCTCGCCGGCGCCACCCTGGCCCTGGCCGTCGCCGTGCCCGGCATCGCGCTCTACTTCGGCGAGACCCTCGGCGGGGAGCAGGGCCTGCGGGTCTCGATGCCCGACGTGCCGGTCTGGGCGCTGGACGCGGAGTACCTCCTCACCGGCACCGAGATGACCCGCAGCGGCTGGGTCGCCCTCATGGCGTGGACCACCCTCGCGATCACCTACGTGCTGCTGGCCAACCTCTCCCGCGGCCGGGTCGGCCGCCGGTGGCGCGCCGTGCGCGACGGCGAGGTCTCCGCGGAGCTGGCCGGCATCCGGCTGGGCCGCTCGCGGGTCTCGGCCTTCATGGTCAGCGCCGCCGCGGCGGGGGCGGCCGGCGCCATGCTGGCCTTCACCGTGCGGCTGGCCGCGCCCAGCGGCTTCACGCTCACCCTCAGCCTCACCCTGCTCACCGCGGTGGTCCTGGGCGGTCTGGGCAGCCTGGGCGGCGCCCTGGTCGGAGCGGCGCTGCTGACCTTCCTGCCGCCCTTCGTCACCAGCGTCGGCAGCGACGCCGGCCTCAGCGACCTGCGGGCCGCCGAGCTGGCGCCACTCGTCTACGGCCTGGTCATGATCGCGGTCATCCTGCTCGCCCCGGCCGGCATCGCCGGCTCCTTCCGCGCCTGGCGCATCCGCCGCCAGGCCCGGGTCGCCCTTGCCCCGGCGCCGGTCGCGGCCAGCACCACCGGCACGACCGGCACCCCCGACTCCCCCACCCGCAGCACCGTCCCCACCTCCTCGAAGGGAACACCCACATGACAAGACGAGCCAGGCTCATCGGCCCGCTGGCCGGACTGGTCGCCGCCTCCACGCTGCTCGCAGCGTGCGGCGCCGGCGGCGACCGCGAGTCCGACGGGGGCGGAGGTGACAGCGGCGGGTCGACCGACATCGGCGTCACCGACGACACCATCACCATCGGCGCGCACTTCCCGCTGACCGGGGTCGCGGCCCCGGGCTACAGCGAGATCCCGCTGGGCGCCGCGGCGTACTTCGACTACGTCAACGCCGCCGGCGGCATCAACGGCCGCCAGATCGACTACATCGTGCGCGACGACGGCTACAACCCCACCAACACCAGCACCGTCACCAACGAGCTGGTGCTCCAGGACGAGATCTTCGCGATGGTCGGCGGCCTCGGCACCCCGACCCACAGCGCGGTCGTGGACTTCCTCAACGACGAGGGCGTGCCCGACATGTTCGTCTCCTCGGGCTCGCTGCAGTGGGGCGACGACGTCGAGAACCGGCCCTACACCTTCGGCTGGCAGCCCGACTACGAGATCGAGGGCAAGATCATCGGCCAGTACGTCGCCGAGAACATGCCCGACGCCAAGGTCGGTCTCTTCCTCCAGGACGACGACCTGGGCGCCGACGCCGAGGTCGGGGTGCGCCAGTTCCTCGACGAGCAGATCGTCGAGGTGCAGCGCTACACCTCCGGCAACACCGACGTGGGCCCGCAGATCGCCGCGCTCCAGTCGGCCGACGCCGACCTCGTGCTGTCCTTCAACACCCCGTCCTACACCGCGCTGAGCCAGCTCGTGGCGCTGCGGCTGGGCTACGAGCCGCAGTGGTTCTACTCCAACATCGGCTCCGACCCCGAGCTCGTCGGCTCCCTGCTCTCGCGCTTCTCCGAGGGCGCGGTCGAGGGCGACAACTCCTCCCTCGACGGGATCCTGACCTCGGAGTACATCCCCGGCGTCGAGGACACCGACAACCCGTGGACCCAGCTGTGGCAGAAGGTCTGGGACCAGGAGGGCGAGGAGGGCGAGCTGAGCAACTTCCGCATCTACGGCATGTCCAGCGCCTACGCCTTCGTGCAGACCCTGGCCGCGGCCGGCGAGGACCTCACCCGCGACGGCCTCGTCGAGGCCCTCGAGGAGTCCGGCGAGTCGCTGGAGGGCCCGCAGCTGGCGCCCTTCCGCTACTCCGCCGACAGCCACCTCGGCATCTCCGGCGTGCAGCTGGTCGAGCTCAACGGCGGCGCCAGCGACCCGATCACCCCGGTGCTGGTCACCGACATCGGCGACGCCCCGATCGAGGAGGACAGCTCCGGCCAGGCCGACGACGCCCCGCCGGAGTCCGGCATCCCCGAGGCGCCCTGAGCCGGCCGCACCACCTGAGCCGCACAGCACGCCGAGCCGCACGGCACGGGCCGTCCGTCCCTCCGGGGGCGGGCGGCCCGTCTGCGTCCGTCCTCGGCCGGGCCTCAGCCCCGCCGCGTCTCCAGCACGCGGAAGCCCTTGGCGCTGGCCAGCCGCTCGGTGGGCCAGCCCTGCTCGCCCAGCCAGCGCTGCAACGAGTCGGCGCCGAGGTTCTTGCCCACCACCATCACCGCGCGCCCGCCCGGCGCCAGGCGCGGCAGCCAGGTGAGGAGCAGCTCGTGGAGCGCGGCCTTGCCGATGCGGATGGGCGGGTTCGACCAGATCTCGTCGTACGTCGCGCCCTCGGCCACCGCGTCGGGCGTGAGCGCGGTGAAGCGGTCCGCGACGCCGAGCGCCGCGGCGTTCTCCCCCGCCAGCAGCACCGCGCGCTCGTTGACGTCGACGGCGGTGACCTCGGCGCCGGGCACGGCGACGGCCACGGCCAGCCCGATGACGCCGTAGCCGCAGCCCAGGTCGAGCACCCGCCCGGCCGACGGCGGCTCGGTCTCGCGGAAGAGCACCGAGGTGCCGACGTCGACCCGGCCGCGGGCGAAGACGCCCGACCCGGAGACGAGCTCGAGGTCGTGGCCCCACACGTGCGCCGCGACGGCGGCGCGGGTGAAGGGCACCGAGGGGTCGGCGGTGAAGTAGTGGTCCTCGGAGCGGTCCTCGGGCTGGTCAGTCACAGGTCCTCCTGGCGCGGGTCTGCTCGGCGCGGGCGGCGAGCTGGTCGTCCTCGGCGTAGGCGACCTCCTCGAGCGTGAGACCGTGGGCGTGGGCCACGGCCACCGCGGGCGAGCGGACGCCGGCGGCCAGCACCTCGGCGGGCCACGTCGTGGGACGGCGGCCGTCGCCGACGGCGAGCAGGCAGCCGACCAGCGAGCGCACCATGGAGTGGCAGAAGGCGTCGGCGCGCACGGTGGCCACCGCGAGACCGTCGGCGTCGCGCGACCACGCGAGCTCCAGCAGCGTGCGGATGGTGGTGGCCCCCTCGCGGCGGCGGCAGAAGGAGGCGAAGTCGTGCTGCCCGACCAGGTCGTCGGCGGCGGTCTGCATGGACGCCAGGTCCAGGGGGCGCGACCAGGCCAGCACGTGCAGCCGCGCGAGCGGGTCGACGAGGTCGGGTCGGTCGGCCACGCGGTAGGCGTAGCGGCGCCAGGTGGCCCCGAAGCGGGCGTCGAAGCCCGGCGGGGCCTCGCTCACGCGGTGCACCCGCACGTCGGCGGCGAGGATGCCGTTGAGGCGACGGGCCAGCGCCTCCAGCGGCGGCTCGGTCGCGCGCCCGGCCGAGGCCGCGAGCACCGCGGGGTCGACGTCGAGGTGCAGCACCTGGCCGCGGGCGTGGACACCGGTGTCGGTGCGCCCGGCGCAGACCACCGGCACCCGCTCGCTGCGCAGCGCCGTGGCCAGCGCCGCCTCGACGTCGCCCTGCACGGTGCGCAGCGTCGGCTGCGCCGCCCACCCGTGGAAGCCGGTGCCGTCGTAGGCGAGATCGATCCGCAGGCGCACGGTGGACGATCCTAGGGCCCGGGCGGGCCGGGCGGCGGGCCGCCCGGCGTGCGCGGCGGTGCGGGTCGCGCGGCCGGGGCGGTGGCGGCGGCGGCGGCAGGCGCGTCGGCGGGCACGTCGTCCGGCGCGACGCCCGCGAGCCCGGCCGCGCGCAGCTCGAGGGTGGCCAGGGCGGCCACGGTCGCGGGGTCGCCGCGCCGCCAGCCGGCGGCTGCGTCGGGCACGCGGGCCAGGACGCGCACGGGCTGGCGGGCGAGCGCCCGCACGGCGTAGAGGTCGGGGTCGCCGCCGGCGCGCAGGTAGCGCCGCGCCAGGGTCGCGGTGAGCACGAAGCGCACCCGCCCGGGCAGCCACCACGGCAGCGCGACCAGCACCAGCAGCAGGGCGGTGACCACCCCCGACCAGAAGGCCACGCGGTCGACGGCGTCGGCGCCGTCGGCGCCGGCCTGCGCGATGCCCGCGGAGGCCTCGGCGGCCCGGTCGAAGGGGGCGGCGACCTCGTCGCCCACGACCGGGGTGCCGTCGAGGGTGTCTCCGGCGCCGGTGAGGTTGTCGGCCAGGCTGGTCCCCGCGTCGTCGACCTGGCGCACCTGGTCGGCCACCCCGCCGAGGGCGTCGGTGACCTGGGTGCCGGCCCAGACGGCCAGCACCACCCACAGCACCACGAGGAGGTCGAGGAGCAGCTGCCACGAGCGGCGGGCCGGGTCGGCGGCGTAGAGCACCATCGGGCCACCCCACCACGCGCTGCCCCGGGTCCGGTTCACCCGCCTAGGCTCGGGGCGTGAGCGACGACCCGGCCACCGTGGTGCCCCTGCAGCACCCCACCGCCCCCACCATCGTGCTGGTCTCCGAGACCCGCGCCGACGAGCTGCGCGAGCACTTCGGGCGCTACGAGCGCGAGTACGACCTGCGCACGGCCACCTCGTGCGCCGAGGCCGAGGAGGTCGCCGCCCGGGTGCGCACCGAGGGCGGCACGGTCGCCCTCTTCGTCACCGAGTCGGTGCTGCCCGACTGCCACGTGCTCGAGGCCTTCGGGCGCTGGCGCACCGTGGTGCCGACCGCCCGGCGGATGATCGCCGCCCACTGGGAGCGCTTCATCCCCGACGGCCCCCCGCTGCGCGCGGGCATGGCGGCCGGCAAGTACGACGCCTACCTGCTGATGCCGCGCGGCACCCGCGACGAGGAGTTCCACCACGCCGTCACCGACCTGCTCTCCGACTGGGGCTCCACGGTCGCCGACCCCGAGGTCGTCTCGGTCACGATCGTCGCGCCGGAGCAGGACGGCCTCACGCTGGCCATCCGCGACTACCTCGACCGGATGGGCATGCCCAGCCGGGTCCACCACCCCGACAGCAAGGGCGGCCGGCACGTGCGGGCGCTGGCCCGGCCGGACGCGGCGTACCCGCTGGTCCACGCGCTGAACCGCGAGGTGGTCGAGGCGCGCAGCGTGCGCGACGTCGCGCTCTCGGTCTACGGCGCCCCCGGCGACGTCGCCGTGTACGAGGTCGTCGACCTGGTCGTGGTCGGGGCCGGGCCGGCGGGCCTGGGCGCGGCCGTCTACGCCGCCTCCGAGGGGCTCTCCACCGTCGTGCTCGAGGCCGAGGCGATCGGCGGCCAGGCCGGCACCAGCTCGATGATCCGCAACTACCTGGGCTTCCCCCGCGGCATCTCGGGCATGCGGCTCTCCCAGCGCGCCCGCAACCAGGCCCTGCGCTTCGGCACGCAGTTCTTCACCGGCTGGTCGGTCGAGGCGCTCCTGCCCGGCGTCGACGGGGAGCCGCACGTCGTGCGCACGGAGGCCGGCGAGGTCAGGGCCCGCGCGGTCGTCGTCTCGACCGGCGTGGCCTACCGCAAGCTGCGCGTCGAGCCGCTGGAGGAGCTCGTGGGACGCGGCGTCCACTACGGCGCCGCGCTCACCGCGGCCCGCGAGATGGAGGGCCAGGACGTCTACGTCGTGGGCGGCGGCAACTCCGCCGGCCAGGCCGCGGTGCACCTGTCGCGCTTCGCCCGCTCGGTGACCGTGCTGGTGCGCCGGCCCTCGCTGGCCGAGACCATGTCGCAGTACCTCGTCGGCGAGATCGACCACAACCCGCGCATCGCGGTGCGCACCTGCACGGCCGTCGTCGACGGCGGCGGCGCGGGCCGGCTGGAGCGCCTCGTGCTCGAGGACACCCGCAGCGGCGCCCGCGAGGAGGTCGCCGCCGGCGGGCTGTTCCTGCTGCTGGGCGCCGAGCCGCACTGCGAGTGGCTGCCGGCGGAGGTCGAGCGCGACGCGCAGGGCTTCGTGCTCACCGGGCGCGACGTGCCCCGCGAGCGCTGGACCGACGGCCTGCCGCCCGCCGACCTCGCCACGACGCTGCCGGGCGTCTTCGCGGCCGGCGACATCCGCTCGGGCTCGATGAAGCGGGTCGCCGCCGCCAGCGGCGAGGGCGCCTCGGTGGTGCCGCTGGTCCACCGGTGGCTGGCCGGGCGCTGACGTGCGGGCGCCGGGGCGTCAGGCCATCTCGTGGCGCCACGGCGGGTCGGCGCCGGGACGCGAGACGGTGATCGCCGCCGCCCGCGCCGCGTGCTCGAGCACCTCGACCACCACGTCGTCGCCGATCGGCCCGAGCCGGCCCCCGAGCAGCCCCCGCTCGGCGAGGGCGTCGACCAGCGCCGCGCCGAAGGTGTCGCCCGCGCCGATGGTGTCGGCCACCTCGACGCGTCGCGAGGCGACCACGACCTCGCCCTGGGCCGAGGTCCACGACGCACCGTCGGCGCCGCGCGTCACCACGACCACGGCCGCGCCGAGACCCCGCAGGTGCGCGACGGCCTCGGCGAGGTCGAGCTCGGGCCACAGCGCCTCGAGGTCCTCGTCGCTGGCCCGCACCAGGTCGGCGAGCCGGGCCACCCGCTCCACGCGCGCCACCACGTCGGGCCCGGTGCCGGTGATCGCGGGCCGGGCGTTGACGTCGTAGGTCACCGTGGCGGCGCCGCGCAGCTCCTCCAGCAGGGTCAGCACGTCCTCGGCCCCCGGGGCCAGCACGGCGCCCAGCGAGCAGGTGTGCACGGCCACCGGCGCCGGTTCACGCTCCACGGGCAGCAGCCGCCAGTCGAGGTCGAACTCGTAGGACGCCGCCCCGTCGGCGCCGATCGTCGCCGCCGCGGTCGCCGTGCGGTCGATCGCCGCCGGGTCGCAGGCCAGCCGCACCCCGGCGGCCTCGAGGTAGTCGCGCACCATGGACCCGTGGTGGTCGTCGGCGAAGGCCGTCGCGAAGCGCACCGGGCGCCCCAGCCGGGCCAGCGCGACCGCGACGTTGGCCGCGCTGCCCCCGGCGTACTCGACCCGCTCCCCGCTCGCGCGGTGCACCACGTCGACCAGCGACTCCCCCACCACCAGCACCTGTGCATCCATAGGCATGCTTCTACCACGCCGGGCCCGACCGCGGCCCGCGCCGGGCACTAGCGTGCAGCCCATGACCGTCCACCCGCTCGACCCCGCCTCCGGCGAGGCGCCCTTCGAGCAGCTGCGCACCCAGATCGCCCGCCGAGCCGCCTCCGGCGACCTGCCCGCCGGCACCCGGCTGCCGACCGTGCGCGCCCTGGCCGCCGAGCTCGGCGTCGCCGCCGGCACCGTGGCGCGCGCCTACCGCGAGCTCGAGGCCGACGGCGTGGTCGTGACCGAGGGACGCCGCGGCACCTCGGTCACCGCGGGCGCCGCCGCGTCCGGTCCGGCGGCCGGCGCCGCCGCGGCGGCGTACGTCGAGTCCGCGCGGCGCCTCGGCCTCTCCCTGGCCGAGGCGACCCGGCTCGTCGAGCAGGCCTGGCGCGGGTGAGCGGCCGGTGAGCCGGCTCCACCACGTCGTGGTCGGCGCCGGGGCGATCGGCGGCGCCGTGGCCGCGCTCCTCCACGAGTCCGGCGCCCGGGTCACCCTCGTCGCCCGGGGTGCCCACCTGGAGGCCCTGCGCGCCCGGGGGCTGTCCCTGGCCGTCGGCGACGACGTGCGCCGGGTCGACGTGCCCGTCGTCGGCGGGCCCGGCGAGGTCGCCTGGGACGCCGACGCCGTGGTCCACCTGGCCGTGAAGTCCCACCAGAGCGCCGACGCCCTCGACGCCCTGCTCGCCCACGCCCCGGCCACCACGCCGCTGGTGTGCCTGCAGAACGGCGTGGCCAACGAGCGCGCCGCCCTGCGGCGCATGCCCGCGGTGCACGGCGTCTGCGTGATGATGCCGGCCAGCCACCTGCGCCCCGGCGAGGTCGTGCTGCACTCGCTGGGCCGACCCGGCCTGCTCGACGTGGGCCGCTGCCCCGTCGGCTCCGACGAGGTCGACCACGCGGTGGGCGCCGCCTACCGCGCCGCGGGCTTCGACAGCGTCGTGCGCGAGGACGTGATGGCCTGGAAGCACCGCAAGCTGCTGCTCAACCTCGGCAACGGCGTCGACGCCACCTGCGCCGACTCCCCCGCCGCCGAGGAGCTCGTGCGCCGCGTCCGCGCCGAGGGCGAGGTGGTGCTGGCCGCGGCCGGGGTCGACGTGGTGACCGAGGTGGCCGACCGGGAGCGGCGCGGCGACCTGCTGCGCCCGCTGGCGCGACGCGACGAGGCGGGCAGCTCCACCTGGCAGAGCCTGGCCCGCGGGGCCGGCAGCAGCGAGGTCGACTACCTCAACGGCGAGATCGTGCTGCTGGGGCGCCTGCACGGGGTCGCGACCCCCGCCAACGCGCTGGTCCAGGAGGCGACGGCCGCCGCGGCGCGCACCCGTGCCGCACCGGGCACCCTGGACGCGGCCGGGCTGCTCGCCCGGCTGCCGGTGAGGCCGTGAACGGCACGAGGCCCGCCACCCCAGCGGGGTGGCGGGCCTCGGTGCGGTGAGGACCAGGCTCAGGCCTTGGTCTCGTCCTTGCTGTCACCCTCGTCGGAGTCGGCCTCGGCGGCCTGCTCCTCGGCGACGACGCTGCCCTCGGGCGAGGCCTCGTCGGTCATCTCGACGGGCGCCTCGTCGGTGGCGGTCTCGTCGCTGGTGGTCTCCTCGGCGGGAGCCTCCTCGGCGGGCGCGGCCGGGGCGGCGGCAGCCGGAGCGGCGGTGCGGGGAGCCGAGGGGGTGTAGGCCTCGGTCACCAGCTCGATGACGGCCATGGGGGCGTTGTCGCCCTTGCGGGGGCCGAGCTTGGTGATGCGGGTGTAGCCACCGGGACGCTCCGACATGGTCGGGGCGATCTCGGTGAAGAGCACGTGCACGACGCCCTTGTCGCGGATGGTCTTGAGGACCTCGCGGCGGTTGTGCAGGTCGCCCTTCTTGGCCTTCGTGATCAGCTTCTCCGCGTAGGGACGCAGCGTGCGCGCCCGCGACTCGGTGGTGGTGATCCGGCCGTGCTCGAAGAGCGCGGTCGCGAGGTTGGCCAGGATGAGGCGCTGGTGGGCCGGGCTACCGCCGAGGCGGGGACCCTTCTTGGGCTTGGGCATGGCTCTCTCTCATTTCTCCCGGGCCGTACCAGGTACCCGGGTAGTCGACCGGCGCGGTGCCGGTCAGGGCTGGGTGCTGCGGGTGGTGCGGGGTGGTGCTGGGACTCAGTACTGCTCGTCCTCGACGAAGGCGTCGTCGTCGTCCTCGCCGTAGGCGGCGAGAGCGGCGTGGGGGTCGAAGCCGGGGGCGCTGTCCTTGAGGGACAGGCCCATCTCGACCAGCTTGGCCTTGACCTCGTCGATCGACTTCGCGCCGAAGTTGCGGATGTCGAGCAGGTCCTGCTCGGAGCGGCTGATGAGCTCACCCACGGTGTGGATGCCCTCGCGCTTGAGGCAGTTGTAGGACCGCACGGTCAGCTGCAGGTCCTCGACCGGGAGGGCGAGGTCGGCGGCGAGCTGCTCGTCGACCGGCGAGGGGCCGATGTCGATGCCCTCGGCCTCGACGTTGAGCTCGCGGGCGAGGCCGAAGAGCTCGACGAGGGTCTTGCCGGCCGAGGCGATCGCGTCGCGGGGACGGATCGAGGGCTTGGTCTCGACGTCGATGACGAGCTTGTCGAAGTCGGTGCGCTGCTCGACGCGGGTGGCCTCGACCTTGTAGGTCACCTTCAGCACGGGGCTGTAGATCGAGTCGACCGGCATGCGGCCGATCTCGTTGTCGGCGCCCTTGTTCAGCACGGCCGAGACGTAGCCGCGGCCGCGCTCGACGACGAGCTCCATCTCGATCTTGCCCTTCTCGGACAGGGTCGCGATCTTGAGGTCGGGGTTGTGCACCTCGACACCGGCCGGGGGCGCGATGTCGGCCGCGGTGACGTCACCGGCACCCGACTTGCGCAGGTACATGGTGACCGGCTCGTCGTGCTCGGAGGAGACCACGAGGCCCTTGAGGTTCAGGATCAGCTCGGTGACGTCCTCGCGGACGCCGTCGATGGTCGAGAACTCGTGCAGGACGTTGTCGATCTTGATGCTGGTGACCGAGGCGCCGGGGATGGAGCTGAGCAGCGTGCGGCGCAGCGAGTTGCCGAGCGTGTAGCCGAAGCCGGGCTCGAGGGGCTCGATGACGAAGCGCGAGCGGAACTCGTCGACGGACTCTTCCGAGAGGGTGGGGCGCTGTGCGATGAGCACTGGTGTTTTCCTTTCCGGGCCCACCCGCTATTTGACGGGCCCGAACTGCGAGGATGTGGAAAGGGAGGGTGGAGCAGCAACAGGCGCCGCCCCCGGCCCGGAGGACGGGGGCGACACCCGAGGGTCACTTCTTCGAGTAGTACTCGACGATGAGCTGCTCCTGGACCGGAAGGTCGATCTGCGCCCGGGTCGGCACCTGGTGCACCAGGATCCGCATGCGGTTCGGCAGGGCCTCGAGCCAGGCCGGGACGACGCGCTCGCCGTGGGTCTCACGCGCGACGATGAACGGCGTGGTCTCCAGCGACTTCTCGCGGACGTCGATGATGTCGTGCGCGGTCACCTGGAACGACGGGATGTCGACCTTGTGGCCGTTGACCAGGAAGTGACCGTGGGTCACCAGCTGGCGGGCGTGGCGGCGCGTGCGGGCGAAGCCGGCACGGTAGACCACGTTGTCGAGACGGCACTCGAGCAGCTGCAGGAGGTTGTCACCGGTCTTGCCGGTGCGGCGCGAGGCCTCCTTGTAGTAGTTCAGGAACTGCTTCTCGAGCACGCCGTAGGTGAAGCGGGCCTTCTGCTTCTCGCGCAGCTGCAGGAGGTACTCGCTCTCCTTGATGCGGCCGCGGCCGTGGGCGCCGGGCGGGTAGGGACGACGCTCGAAAGCCTGGTCGCCACCGACGAGGTCGACACCGAGACGGCGCGACTTCCGGGTCATGGGTCCGGTGTAACGGGCCATGGTTCAGTCTCCTTCTAGGTCTCGGGTCAGACGCGGCGGCGCTTGGGAGGGCGGCAGCCGTTGTGCGGGGTGGGCGTGACGTCCTGGATGGTGCCGACCTCGAGGCCGATGGCACCCAGCGAGCGAATCGCGGTCTCACGACCCGACCCCGGACCCTTGACGAAGACGTCGATCTTCTTCATCCCGTGGTCCATGGCCCGACGCCCGGCGGCCTCGGCGGCCATCTGCGCGGCGTAGGGGGTGGACTTGCGCGAGCCCTTGAAGCCGACGGTGCCGGCCGAGGCCCACGAGATCACCGCACCGGTGGGGTCGGTGATCGTGACGATGGTGTTGTTGAACGTGCTCTTGATGTGGGCTTCGCCCTGAGCGACGTTCTTCTTCTCCTTGCGGCGCACCTTCTTGGCGCCGGCCGCTGCGCGGCTCTTGGGAGGCATGCGTTATCTCCTGGGGTAGCTGGTCGTTGAGGTGAGGAAGGGCAGGTGGGACGGCGCGGGCCGTCGCGTCACTTGGCCTTCTTCTTGCCGGCAACCGTGCGCTTGGGACCCTTGCGGGTGCGCGCGTTGGTCTTGGTGCGCTGACCGCGGACCGGAAGGCCCATGCGGTGGCGGCGACCCTGGTAGCTGCCGATCTCGATCTTGCGACGGATGTCGGCCTGGACCTCGCGACGGAGGTCACCCTCGATCTTGAAGTTGGCTTCGATGGCGTCGCGGAGCTTGACCAGCTCCTCGTCACCCAGCTGGTGCACGCGGGTGTTCGGGTCGACCCCGGTCTCGGCGAGCAGCTGCTGGGAGCGGGTACGGCCGATGCCGTAGATGTAGGTGAGAGCGATCTCGATGCGCTTGTCGCGCGGGAGATCCACTCCAACGAGGCGTGCCATGTGTCTGGCGGTCCCTTCGGGTAGTCCACAGAGGTTTCTGGTCGTGTCGCGCCCCGGGGGGATCTCGACGGCGAGCCGTCGTGCCCGGGCCCCGGCCTCTGCTCCGGGGGTGGTTCGCCGCGTCCAGGGCGGCTAAGCGATCACGTTGAGGTGTGTTCAGTTGTGGTGGTGCGGGTGGTGCGGGGTGCAGCCGGGCTGCAGCGGGCCTCTCAGCCCTGGCGCTGCTTGTGGCGCGGGTTCTCGCAGATGACCATGACGCGGCCGTGGCGACGGATCACCTGGCACTTGTCGCAGATCTTCTTGACGCTGGGGTTGACCTTCATCGCGGAGGTCCTTTCGTGGCCCCGGGGGGCTGTCGGCTTGACGCGTGCGCCGGCGAGCGGTCTCGCGGCACCGCTTACTTGTAGCGGTAGACGATGCGACCCCGGGTGAGGTCGTACGGCGAGAGCTCCACCACCACGCGGTCCTCGGGGAGGATCCGGATGTAGTGCTGGCGCATCTTGCCGCTGATGTGGGCGAGGACCTTGTGGCCGTTGCTCAGCTCGACGCGGAACATGGCATTGGGCAGGGCCTCCGTGATGGTGCCCTCGAGCTCGATCACGCCTTCTTTCTTCGGCATGTCCTCCACAATCTGTTGTCCGGTTGTCTACCGTGTGCTGCACCGCGGGGCGGGTGCCCTGCGGGTGGCCCGGGAACCTCCTCCGCCCGGGGGCGGGGGTGGACCTCGTGAAGCCGACCGGCGCTCCTCACCCGGCGGACGGGCAGCCTCGAGGAGCGCAGGACAGACCCACGTTGGGCCGACACGCCAGTTTAGTTCGCGCGCGCCCCAGAACCCTAATCAGCCCGAGCGCTGCGCTCGGATAAGGCGGCGAGCAGCCGCAGCGTCTCCACGCGCGCGGGCGAGCTGCCCGGCTCAGTGCCCACGTGGGCTCCGGCCACCGGCACGACCATGACCTCGTCGACGTCGTACGTCGAGGCCAGCTCGGCCACCCGGGCGCGGGCCGCCTCGGGGGCGTCGATGACCCAGCGCGCGGCCATCGCGTCGATGACGTCCTGCTGCGCGGGCGGGGCCTGGACCTTCTCGGCCTCCTCCACCAGCACCTGGGCCTGCAGCGGCTGCCCGGTGCGCAGGGCCAGCATCATCTGCAGCTGCGGCAGGGCGCGCAGGCGGGCCTCCTCCGCGGTCGGCGCCACCGAGACGTTGACGGTCAGGAAGGTGCGCGGCTCGGCCAGTGCGGCGGACGGGCGGAAGGTCGAGCGGTACAGCTCGAGCGCCTCGGCGGTGCCGCTGCCGGAGAAGTGGTGGGCGAAGACGTAGGGCATGCCCTTCTCCGCGGCCAGGCGGGCGGAGTAGTCGGAGGAGCCCAGCAGCCACATCTCGGGCACACCGGCGGCCGCCGGGGTCGCCTTGAGCACCTGCTGGCGACCCGCCACCGCGACGGCGACGCCCTCGGGCTCCATCATGGCCAGCACGTTGTCGACGTACTCGGGGAACCGGGTGACGGCCTCGTCGCTGACGCCGCCGGCCCCGTGGCGCAGGGCGTAGCTGGTGACCGGGTCGGTGCCGGGGGCGCGCCCGATGCCGAGGTCGATGCGACCCGGGTAGGCGGCCTCGAGGAGCGAGAACTGCTCGGCCACCACCAGCGGGGCGTGGTTGGGCAGCATGACGCCACCCGAGCCCACGCGCAGCCGCTCGGTGGCGCCGGCGATCATCGCCATCACCACCGGGGGGTTGGTCGAGGCCACGGCCGGCATGTTGTGGTGCTCGGCCACCCAGTAGCGCCGGTAGCCCAGGCGGTCGGCCTCGCGCGCGAGCTCGAGGGTGGCCGCGAGGGCGTCGCCCGAGGTCTGGTCGCTGCGCACCGGCACGAGGTCGAGCACGGACAGGGTGGGGCTGGTCTGGTGGCGGCGTGACTGGCTCATCACCGTTCCAACCCCACCCCGCGGAGGGCTATTCCGCGCCGATCGAGGCCTTGCGCCGGGTGCTGCGGTCCTTGAGCAGGCTGAGCACGGTGGTCACCGCGAGCGTGCCGACGATGACGAGCAGCGAGAGCCAGATCGGCACCTCGGGCGCCCACTCGATGTGCTCGCCGCCGTTGACGAAGGGCAGCTCGTTCTCGTGCATGGCGTGCAGGACGAGCTTGACGCCGATGAAGAAGAGCAGGAAGGCCAGGCCGTAGGAGAGGTAGACCAGGCGCTGCAGCAGGTCGCCGATGAGGAAGTAGAGCTGGCGCAGGCCCATCAGCGCGAAGACGTTGGCGGTGAAGACCAGGTAGGGCTCGCTGGTGAGGCCGTAGATGGCCGGGATCGAGTCGAGGGCGAAGAGCAGGTCGGTCACGCCGAGGGAGAGCACCACGATGAACATCGGGGTGAGCATCCGCTTGCCGTTCTCCGAGACGGTGAACTTCACGCCGTTCCAGTGCTCGGTCAGCGGCAGCCGCTTGCGCGCGATCGCGACCAGCTTGGGCTCCTCGTAGTGCTCGTCGTCGTCGCCGCCCTCCTTGGCCAGCTTGACGGCGGTGTAGATGAGGAAGGCGCCGAAGAGGTAGAAGACCCAGCTGAAGTTCTCGATCGCCGCGGCGCCGACGCCGATGAAGATGCCGCGCAGCACCAGGGCGAGCACGATGCCGATGAGCAGCGCGGTCTGCTGGTACTGCCGCGGCACCTGCAGCTTCGTCATGATGATGATGAAGATGAACAGGTTGTCGACCGAGAGCGAGTACTCGGTCAGCCAGCCGGCGAAGAACTCCCCGCCGTACTGGCCGCCGGCGAAGTACCACACCCCCAGGCCGAAGACGACCGCGAGGGCGACGAAGCCGGCCAGGTGCAGCGAGGTCTCGCGGGTGGTGGGCTCGTGGGGCCGACGTCCGATGACGAAGACGTCGACGAGGAGCAGGCCGGTGGTGAGGAGGACCGTGGTCCACCACAGCCAGGGGGCGACGTCCACGACGGGACCTTTCCGATTGGTGTCAGTGGTGCAGCCGGGTCGGGGACCCGGTGCGGAGCGGGCTCACGGTACCCGCCGGGGTCACCGTCCGCCGAACGGGACCCCGAGGGCGGTCAGGGCCTCCTCGCCGCCGTCGAGGGCGGTCAGGACCCAGGCGCCGTCGGCGGTCAGGGCGAAGGTGTGCTCGAAGTGCGCGGCGCGGCTGCCGTCGGTGGTCACGACGGTCCAGTCGTCGTCGAGCACGTCGGTCTCGGCGCTGCCGAGGGTGATCATGGGCTCCACGGCCAGGGCCAGACCGCGGACCAGCTTGGGGCCCTTGCCGGGCTTGCCGTAGTTGGGCACGTTGGGCGGCAGGTGCATCTCGGTGCCGATCCCGTGCCCGGTGTAGTCCTCGAGGATGCCGTAGTCGCCCTGCGAGCGGACGTAGGTCTCGACCGCGTGACCGATGTCGGAGACCCGGCCGCCGAGCCGCGCCGCGGCGATGCCGCGCCACATCGACTCCTCGGTGACGCGCATCAGCTCCACGAGCTCCGCCGACACCTCGCCGACCGCCACGGTGATCGCGGCGTCGCCGTGCCACCCCTCGACGATGGCGCCGCAGTCGATCGAGATGACGTCACCGGGGACCAGCACCTCGTCGGCGCCGGGGATGCCGTGGACCACCCGGTCGTTGACCGAGGCGCAGATCGAGGCGGGGAAGCCGTGGTAGCCCTTGAAGGAGGGCACTCCCCCGCCGCTGCGGATCGCGTCCTCGGCCACCGCGTCGAGCTCGGCGGTGCTGATGCCGGGACGCACCGCGGAGCGCAGCAGCTCCAGGGTCTCCCCCACCAGCAGGCCGGCGCGACGCATCGCGACGACCTGCTCCGGGGTCTTGATCTCCAGGCCGCGGTCGAGCAGGCCCACGGTCAGCTCTGCGGCAGGTCGTCGAGGGCGTCGAAGATCCGCTTGGTCACGTCGGCGACCTCGCCCATGCCGTCGACCTCGACCAGCAGGCCGCGGTCGCGGTAGACCCCGATGAGCGGCTCGGTCTGCTCGGCGTAGACCTCCTGACGGCGTCGGATGACGTCCTCGGTGTCGTCGGCACGGCCCTCGACCTGGGCGCGCTGGACCAGCCGGGCCACCAGCTCGTCCTCGTCGACGGTGAGCACGACCACGGCGTCGAGGGAGTGGCCGGTGAAGGCGATCATCCCGTCGAGCTCCTCGACCTGCGCCAGCGTGCGCGGGTAGCCGTCGAGCAGGAAGCCGGGCGTGGCGTCGTCCTCGTCGATGCGGTTGCGCACCATGAGGTTGGTGACCTCGTCGGGCACGTAGTCACCGGCGTCCATGTACCGCTTGGCCTCGACGCCGAGGGGGGTGCCCTGGGAGACGTTGGCGCGGAAGATGTCGCCGGTGGAGATGGCGGGGATGCCGAAGTGCTCGGCGACGAACTTGGCCTGGGTGCCCTTGCCGGCCCCGGGCGGGCCCATGAAGATCATTCGCATGTCAGCGGAGGAATCCTTCGTAGTTTCGCTGCTGGAGCTGGCTCTCGATCTGCTTCACCGTGTCCAGCGCGACGCCGACCATGATGAGGATCGAGGTGCCACCGAACGGGAAGTTCTGGTTGGCGTCGATCAGCACGAGGGCGATGAGCGGGATGAGGGCGATCAGTCCGAGGTAGAGCGCGCCCGGCAGCGTGATGCGGGACAGGACGTAGGACAGGTAGTCCTCGGTCGGCTTGCCCGCCCGGATCCCGGGGATGAAGCCGCCGTACTTCTTCATGTTGTCGGCCACCTCGACGGGGTTGAAGGTGATCGAGACGTAGAAGTAGGTGAAGAAGACGATGAGCAGGAAGAACGTCGCCATGTAGAGCGGGTGGGCCCCGGTGACGAAGTACTTGCTGATCCACTCCACCCACGGCGAGGGGTTGGTCTGGTTGAACTGCACCGCCATCGCCGGCAGGTAGAGCAGCGAGGAGGCGAAGATGACCGGGATGATGCCGGCCTGGTTGACCTTCAGCGGGATGTAGGTCGAGCTGCCGCCGAACATCTTGCGTCCGACCATGCGGCGTGCGTACTGCACCGGGATCCGGCGCTGGGCCTGCTCGATGAAGATGACCGCGGCGATGATGACCAGACCGATCGCGATGACCAGGCCGAAGACCCACCAGCCCTGGCTCTTCTGGACCTCCCAGAGCGCGGCCGGGAAGGTCGCGACGACCTGGGTGAAGATCAGGATGGACATGCCGTTGCCGATGCCGCGCTCGGTGATGAGCTCGCCGAGCCACATGATCACCGCGGTGCCGGCGGTCATGGTGATGACCATGACCAGGAAGGTCTGCGTGCCGTTGCTGTGGAGCAGGTCGAGGTTGCACTGCAGCAGGCTGCCCGAGCGGGCCAGCGCGACGATGCCCGTGGCCTGCAGCAGCGCGAGGCCCAGGGTGAGGTAGCGGGTGTACTGGGTGATCTTCGTCTGGCCCGCCTGGCCCTCCTTCTTCAGCGCCTCGAGCCGCGGGATGACCACGACGAGCAGCTGCAGGATGATGCTGGCGGTGATGTACGGCATGATGCCGAGCGCGAAGATCGTGAGCTGGAGCAGCGCTCCGCCCGAGAACAGGTTGACCAGGCTGTAGAGGCTGGCGTTGTCACCTGTCTGCGCGATGTCGATGCACTGCTGGACGTTGGCGACGTTCACGCCGGGGGCGGGGATCTGCGACCCGGCCCGGAAGATCACGATGATCCCCAGGACGAAGAGCAGCTTGCGACGCAGGTCCGGTGTCCGGAAAGCGTTGGCGAAGGCGCCTAGCACGGGCAGATCCTCTTTCCTCACAACGATGAGCGGCTCCCACGGACGACCATGGAAGCCTCGGGAAGCCTAACAGGGGTGGTGACCCACACCTCGTCGGCCTCACGAGTGACGGCAAAGGCGCGGCCAGCACGCTGGTGAGCGGTGCCGGCCGCGCCTTGACGGGGCTGGGTCAGACCAGGCTGGTGGTGCCGCCTGCGGACTCGATCTTCTCCTTGGCCGACGCCGAGAACGCGTGGGCGCTCACGTCGACCTTGACCGAGCAGTCGCCCTGGCCGAGGACCTTGACCGGGTGACCGTCGCGGACGGCGCCGCGGGCCACGAGCTCGTCGACGGTGACGGAGCCACCCTCGGGGAAGAGCGCGCTGATCCGGTCCAGGTTCACGACCTGGAACTCGACCTTGAACGGGTTCTTGAAGCCCTTGAGCTTGGGCAGACGCATGTGGATCGGCATCTGGCCACCCTCGAAGGCCACCGGGACCTGGTACCGGGCCTTGGTGCCCTTGGTACCGCGACCCGACGTCTTGCCCTTCGAGGCCTCACCGCGACCCACACGGGTCTTCGCGGTCTTGGCGCCCGGAGCGGGGCGCAGGTGGTGCAGCTTGAGCGTCATGTCAGTCGACCTCCTCGACCGTCACCAGGTGACGGACCGTGTTGACCATGCCGCGGATCTCGGGACGGTCCTCCTTGACGACGACGTCACCGATCCGCTTCAGGCCGAGGGTGCGCAGCGTCTCGCGCTGGTTGGCCTTGAGGCCGACCGTGCCCCTCTTCTGCTGGACCTTGAGCTGTGCCATCAGGAGGACACCTCCTGCGAGACGCCCGCGGGCACCTCGGTGCGCGCCTTGAGCAGCGCCGCCGGGGCGACGTCCTCGACCGGCAGGCCACGACGGGCGGCCACGGCCTCGGGCTGCTCGAGCATGCGCAGCGCCTCGACGGTCGCGTGCACGATGTTGATCTGGTTCGACGACCCGAGCGACTTGCTCAGGATGTCGTGGATGCCGGCGCACTCGAGCACCGCACGCACCGGGCCACCGGCGATGACGCCGGTACCGGGCGAGGCGGGACGCAGCATGACCACGCCGGCCGCCTTCTCACCCTGGACGGGGTGCGGGATCGTGCCCTGGATCCGGGGGACCCGGAAGAAGGCCTTCTTGGCCTCCTCGACGCCCTTGGCGATCGCCGCGGGCACCTCCTTGGCCTTGCCGTAGCCGACTCCGACCAGACCTTCGCCGTCACCGACGACCACGAGGGCGGTGAAGCTGAAGCGACGACCACCCTTCACGACCTTCGCGACGCGGTTGATCGCCACGACGCGCTCGATGTAGGCGGTCTTGTCAGCCTGGCCACCGCGACGGTCGTCGCGACCGCGACGGTCACCAGACTGGCGCTCGCCACTGCGCTGTCCGCGCTGGGCTCCGCTCATGAGACTGTTCCTCTTCTCTTCACTTGCGATGTCTGGATCAGAACGTCAGGCCGCCCGAACGGGCGCCGTCCGCGAGGGCCGCGACGCGGCCGTGGTACTTGTTGCCGGCGCGGTCGAAGACGACCCCGTCGACACCGGCAGCCTTGGCGCGCTCGGCGACGAGCTCGCCGACCTTCTTCGCCTTGGCGGTCTTGTCGCCCTCGTAGCCGCGCAGGTCGGTCTCCATGGTGGAGGCCGAGGCCAGCGTCTTGCCGACCAGGTCGTCGACGACCTGGACGGTGATGTGCTTGGAGGAGCGGGTCACGACCAGGCGAGGGCGCTCGGCGGTGCCGGCGACCTTCTTGCGGCCACGGACCTGGCGACGCAGGCGCGACTTGACGCGAGCGGCGGTGTGCTTGTTGTTCGAGAGCGAGATGCCCATGTCACTTACCAGCCTTTCCGACCTTGCGGCGGACCTGCTCGCCGGCGTAACGAACACCCTTGCCCTTGTAGGGCTCGGGCTTGCGCAGCTTGCGGATCTTCGCGGCCGTCTCGCCGACGAGCTGCTTGTCGATGCCCTGGACACCCAGGCGGGTCGGGCCGTCGACGGTGAAGGTGATGCCCTCGGGGGCGTCGAAGATGATCGGGTGGGAGTACCCGAGCTGGAACTCCAGCTGGGTCGGGCCCTTCGACAGGACGCGGTAGCCCACGCCGACGATCTCGAGCTTCTTCTCGTAGCCGTCGGTGACACCGACGACCATGTTGTTGATGAGCGTGCGGCTCAGGCCGTGCAGCGACTTGCTGATGCGGTGGTCGTCGGGGCGGGTGACGTCGAGGACGCCCTCCCCCTTCACCACGGCGATCGGCTCGGCGACGGTGTGCGTCAGGGCACCCTTGGGGCCCTTGACGGTCACCAGCTGGCCGTCGATCGCCACGTCGACACCGGACGGAACCGCGACGGGGAGCTTGCCAATACGCGACATGCTTTCAGTTCTCCTATCTCGGTCTCGTCGTCACCAGACGTAGGCGAGGACTTCTCCGCCCACGCCCTTCTGGTTGGCCTGTCGGTCGGTCAGCAGGCCCTGGCTCGTCGAGATGATCGCGACGCCCAGCCCGCCCAGCACCTTCGGGAGACCCGTGTGCTTGGCGTAGACCCGCAGGCCCGGCTTGCTGATCCGGCGCACGCCCGCGATGGAGCGCTCCCGGTTGCGGCCGTACTTGAGCGTGATGGTCAGCGTCTTGCCGACCTCGCCCTCACCCGGCTCGGTGACGTCGTAGGAGGTGATGTAGCCCTCCTGCTTGAGGATGTCGGCGACACCCTGCTTGATCTTGCTGTACGGCATGGAAACCGCGTCGTGGTACGCCTGGTTGGCGTTACGCAGACGAGTGAGCATGTCTGCGATCGGGTCTGTCATCGTCATGGCCTGCTGCGGCCCTTTCTCCACCGTGGTTTCGCACCTGTAGCTCAGGTGCGACCTGCAGCGATCTTTGAATTGGGAAGGATTACCAGGAGGACTTGGTCACGCCGGGCAGCTCGCCCCGGTGCGCCATCTCTCGCAGGCAGATGCGGCACAGGCCGAACTTGCGGTAGACGGCCTTCGGCCGGCCACAGCGCTGGCAGCGGGTGTAGCCGCGGACAGCGAACTTCGGCTTGCGAGCGGCCTTGACCTTCAGAGCGGTCTTCGCCATGTCAGTTCTCCTTGAACGGGAAGCCCAGCTGCTTGAGCAGCGCGCGGCCTTGGTCGTCGGTCGTGGCCGTCGTGACGATGGTGATGTCCATGCCGCGGGAACGGTCGATCCGGTCCTGGTCGATCTCGTGGAACATGACCTGCTCGGTCAGACCGAAGGTGTAGTTGCCCCGGCCGTCGAACTGCTGGGGCGAGAGGCCGCGGAAGTCGCGGATGCGCGGGAGCGCCAGCGACAGCAGCCGGTCGAGGAACTCCCACATGCGGTCGCCGCGCAGCGTGGTGTGCGCACCGATCGGCATGCCCTCGCGCAGCTTGAACTGCGCGATCGACTTGCGCGCCTTGGTCACGAGCGGCTTCTGGCCGGTGATCGCGGTGAGGTCGCGCACGGCGCCCTCGATCAGCTTGGAGTCGCGGGCAGCCTCGCCCACACCCATGTTGACCACGATCTTGACCAGGCCGGGGACCTGCATGACGTTCCCGATCTCGAACTCCGACTGCAGCGCGGGGAGGATCTCCTCGCGGTAGCGGGTCTTGAGGCGGGGGGTGACCTTCGCGGACGCAGCCACGTCGGGGGTCTGGGTCTCGGTCATCAGATCTCCTTGCCGCTCTTGCGCGAGATGCGGACGCTGCGCTCGGCCTGGTACGTCGAGCCGTCGGGGCGACGCTTGGTGACCTCGTCACGGCGGAAGCCGATCCGGGTCACGCCGTCGCCCTCGACGAGCATCACGTTGGACACGTGGATGGGGGCCTCGGCGGTGATGATGCCGCCGGTGCTGCCCGAGCCGCCCTGGTTGACGACCTTGGTGTGCCGCTTGACGCGGTTGACACCCTCGACGATCACCCGCTGCTCCTCACGGAGCACCTGGATGACCTTGCCCTCGGCGCCCTTGTCCTTGCCGGCGATCACCTTGACGGTGTCGCCCTTCTTGATGTTCACGGACGACTTGGCCATCAGAGCACCTCCGGTGCGAGCGAGATGATCTTCATGAAGCGCTTGTCGCGCAGCTCGCGGCCCACGGGGCCGAAGATGCGCGTGCCGCGGGGCTCGCCGTCGTTCTTGAGGATCACGGCGGCGTTCTCGTCGAAGCGGATGTAGGAACCGTCGGGACGGCGACGCTCCTTGACGGTGCGCACGATCACGGCCTTGACGACATCGCCCTTCTTGACGTTGCCACCGGGGATCGCGTCCTTCACGGTGGCGACGATGACGTCACCGATGCCCGCGTAGCGCCGACCCGAGCCGCCGAGAACACGGATGCAGAGGATCTCCTTCGCACCGGTGTTGTCGGCGACCTTGAGTCGCGACTCCTGCTGGATCATTGAGTTTCTCCTGGTTGTCGAGCTGGTTCTCGCCGGCCGCGCGGGCCGTGAGCCTTGCCGAACTGGTGGGGTTGGATCTCGCCCGGCGAGGGCGAGGGGTTACTTCGCCTTCTCGAGGATCTCGATGACGCGCCAGCGCTTGGTCGCCGACAGCGGTCGGGTCTCCATGAGCAGGACGCGGTCACCGATGCCGCACTCGTTGGCCTCGTCGTGCGCCTTGAGCTTGCTCGTGCGGCGCAGGACCTTGCCGTAGAGGGCGTGCTTCACGCGGTCCTCGACGGACACGACCACGGTCTTGTCCATCTTGTCGCTCACGACCAGGCCCTCGCGGACCTTGCGGGCGTTGCGCTCCGTGGTCTCGGCAGTCTGCTCGCTCATGCGGCACCATCCTCGTTGTCAGAACCCGGCGCCGTGCGGATGCCGAGCTCGCGCTCGCGCACCACGGTGTAGATCCGGGCGATGTCCTTCTTGACCGTGCGCAGCCGGCCGTGGCTCTCGAGCTGGCCGGTGGCGGCCTGGAACCGGAGGTTGAACAGCTCCTCCTTGGCCTCGCGCAGCTTCGCCTCGAGGTCGACGTCGTTCATCTCGTCGAGCTCGTGGGCAGCGATACCGTTGGGCATCAGAATTCACCCGCCTCTCGCGAGATGAACCGGCACTTCATCGGGAGCTTGTGCATCGCGCGGCGCATGGCCTCGCGTGCGGTGCCCTCGTCGACGCCGGAGAGTTCGAACATGACGCGGCCGGGCTTGACGTTCGCCACCCACCACTCGGGGGAACCCTTACCGGAACCCATGCGGGTCTCGGCAGGCTTCTTGGTCAGCGGGCGGTCGGGGTAGATGTTGATCCACACCTTGCCGCCTCGCTTGATGTGACGGGTCATCGCGATACGGGCCGACTCGATCTGTCGGTTCGTGACGTAGTGACCCTCGATGGCCTGGATCCCGAACTCGCCGAAGGCGAGACGGGTGCCACCCTTGGCCGCACCGGTCCGCTTGGGGTGGTGCTGCTTGCGGTGCTTGACGCGTCGGGGCATCAGCATGTCGGTCAGGCCTCCGATCCGGACTCAGCGGCGACGGGGGCAGCGGCCTCGGCCGGCGCCTCCGTGGTGGTGGCGGGAGCCTCGGCGCCGCGGTCGGCACGCGTCGGGCGGTCGCCGCGCGAGCCACGGCTCGGGCGCTCCCCGCCACGCTGCGGGCGACCACCGCGACCGGGGACCCCGGCGCGGGCGGCAGCCTGGGCCTGGCGCTCGGCACGGGTGCCGGCGACCTCGCCCTTGTAGATCCAGACCTTCACGCCGATGCGGCCGAAGGTCGTCTTGGCCTCGTAGAAGCCGTAGTCGATGTCGGCGCGCAGCGTGTGCAGCGGCACGCGACCCTCGCGGTAGAACTCGGTCCGCGACATCTCGGCGCCGTTGAGGCGGCCCGAGCACTGGATCCGGATGCCCTTGGCACCCGAGCGCATCGTGGTCTGCATCGCCTTGCGCATCGCGCGACGGAACTGCACACGGCCGGCGAGCTGCTCGGCGACGCCCTGGGCGACCAGCTGCGCGTCGACCTCGGGGTTCTTGACCTCGAGGATGTTCAGCTGCACCTGCTTGCCGGTGAGCTTCTCGAGCTCGCCGCGGATGCGGTCGGCCTCGGCGCCGCGGCGACCGATGACGATGCCGGGACGCGCGGTGTGGATGTCCACACGCACACGGTCACGGGTGCGCTCGATCTCCACCTTCGAGATCCCGGCGCGCTCCATGCCCTTCGACAGCAGCTTGCGGATGGCGACGTCCTCGCCGACGTACGACTTGTACAGCTTGTCGGCGTACCAACGGGACTTGTGGTCCGTCGAGATGCCGAGGCGGAAGCCGTTCGGGTTGATCTTCTGGCCCATCAGGCCTTCCTGCCCTTCTTCTCGGCGACCACGGCAGCCGGCTGGACGACCAGCGTGATGTGGCTGGTGCGCTTGTTGATCCGCGTCGCACGGCCCTGGGCCCGGGGGCGCCAGCGCTTCATGGTGGGACCCTCGTCGACCATCGCGACGGAGACCACCAGGTCGCCACGGTCGAGACCCTCGGTGGTCTCGGCGTTGGCGACGGCGCTCTCCAGCACCTTGTAGACGGTCTCCGAGGCGGCCTGCGGCGCGAACTGCAGCAGGGCCAGGGCCTCGTCGACGTGCATGCCGCGGACCAGGTCCACGACACGACGGGCCTTCAGCGGGGTGATCCGCGTGTGACGCGCGCTCGCGAAGGCGCCCGGCTGGTCGCCGAGCAGCGACTCGCGTCGGGCGCTCGTGCGCCCTCGCTCAGTAACGCTCATAGCTCGTTCTCTCCAGTTCCCAGAGCCGGCCGCATCAGCGGCGGCGGCCCTTCCGGTCTTCCTTCACGTGCCCGCGGTAGGTGCGGGTGGGGGCGAACTCGCCCAGCTTGTGGCCGACCATCGAGTCGGTCACGAACACCGGGACGTGCTTGCGCCCGTCGTGCACGGCGATGGTGTGACCGATCATGTCGGGCACGATCATCGACCGGCGCGACCAGGTCTTGATGACGTTGTGCGAGCCCTTCTCGTTCTCGGCGTCCACCTTCTTCTGAAGGTGGTCGTCGATGAAGGGGCCCTTCTTCAGGCTGCGAGGCATGTCGGTTACTTCCTACCCTTGCCGGACTTGCGACGACGGATGATCTGGGAGTCGGAGGCCTTGCGCTTGCGCGTGCGGCCCTCGGGCTTGCCCCAGGGGGACACCGGGTGACGACCACCCGAGGTCTTGCCCTCGCCACCACCGTGCGGGTGGTCGACCGGGTTCATCACGACGCCTCGCACCGTCGGGCGCTTGCCCTTCCAGCGCATGCGGCCGGCCTTGCCCCAGTTGATGTTCGACTGCTCGGCGTTGCCGACCTCGCCGATCGTGGCGCGGCAGCGCACGTCGACGAAGCGCATCTCGCCCGAGGGCATGCGCAGCGTGGCGCGGCTGCCCTCACGGGCGACCAGCTGGGCGCTGTTGCCGGCGGAGCGGGCGATCTTCGCGCCGCCGCCGGGCCGCAGCTCCACGGCGTGGATGGTCGAACCGACCGGGATGTTGCGCAGCGGCAGGTTGTTGCCGGTCTTGATGTCGGCGTGGGGGCCGCTCTCGACCGGGGTGCCCTGCGTCAGGCCCTTCGGCGCGATGATGTAGCGCTTCTCGCCGTCGGCGTAGTGCAGCAGCGCGATGCGCGCGGTGCGGTTCGGGTCGTACTCGATGTGGGCGACCTTCGCCGGGACGCCGTCCTTGTCGTAGCGACGGAAGTCGATGATCCGGTAGGCGCGCTTGTGACCGCCGCCCTGGTGCCGGGTGGTGATCCGACCCTGGTTGTTGCGACCGCCCTTCTTGGGCAGCGGCACGACCAGGGACTTCTCCGGCGTGGTGCGGGTGATCTCGACGAAGTCGGCGACCGACGAGCCACGACGGCCCGGGGTGGTCGGCTTGTACTTGCGGATAGCCATTGTCTATGTCCTCGTATCCAGCTGCCCGGTCAGGAGACCGGACCCCCGAAGATGTCGATGCGGTGACCCTCGGCGAGGCTGACGATCGCGCGCTTCGTGTCCTTGCGCTTGCCCAGACCGTTGCGGGTCCGACGGGTCTTGCCCGCGCGGTTCAGCGTGTTCACCGAGGTGACCTTGACGCCGAAGATCTTCTCGACCGCGATCTTGATCTCGGTCTTGTTGGCGTCGGGGTGCACGACGAACGTGTACTTGTTCGCGTCGAGCAGGCCGTAGCTCTTCTCCGACACGACCGGCGCGAGCAGGACGTCGCGGTGGTCCTTGTGCAGGGTGCTCACTTGGCATCCTCCTTGGCGCTCACGAGCACGTCGTACGCGCCCTTGCTGAAGACCACGTCGTCGGCAGCGAGCACGTCGTAGGTGTTGAGCTGGTCGACGGCCACGATGTGCACGTGCTGCGCGTTGCGCAGCGAGAGCCAGGTGACGGAGTCGTTGCGCTCGAGCACCACGAGGAACTTCGTGCGCTCCGAGAGGCCGGCCAGGTTGGCCAGGGCGCTCTTCGTCGAGGGGACGTCGCCGGTGACGAGCGACTCCACGACGTGGATGCGGTCGTTGCGGGCCCGGTCGGAGAGGGCGGCGCGCAGGGCGGCGGCCTTCATCTTCTTGGGGGTGCGCTGGTCGTAGCTGCGCGGCTGCGGGCCGTGGACCACGCCACCGCCGGCGAACTGCGGCGCGCGGGTCGAGCCCTGGCGGGCGCGGCCGGTGCCCTTCTGCTTGTAGGGCTTGCGACCACCACCGCGGACCTCGGCCCGCGTCTTGGTGGCGTGCGTGCCCTGGCGCGCAGCGGCCTGCTGGGCCACGACGACCTGGTGCATCAGGGGGATGTTGACCGCCACGTCGAAGATCTCGGCGGGCAGGTCGACCTTGACGGTCTTGATAGCCATGTGCTCAGGCCTCCTGCGTCTTCTTGGCAGCCGAGCGGAGCACGATCAGCCCGCCGCGGGGGCCGGGAACGGCACCCTTGAGCAGGATCAGGCCCTTCTCGACGTCGACGGCGTGCACGGTGACGTTCTGGGTCGTGACCGTGTCACTACCCATCCGGCCGGCCATGCGGACGCCCTTGAACACTCGGCCCGGCGTGGCGCAGGCGCCGATCGAGCCGGGCTTGCGGTGGTTGCGGTGGGCACCGTGCGAGGCGGACACACCGGCGAAGCCGTGACGCTTCATGACACCGGCGAAGCCCTTGCCCTTGCTGGTGCCGGTCACGTCGATCTCCTCGCCCGCGGCGAAGGTGTCGACGGCGAGCTCCTGGCCCACGGTGTAGTCGCCGGCCGCAGCGGTGCGGATCTCGACGAGGTGACGGCGGGGGGTGGTGCCCGCGGTCTTGGTGAAGTGACCGGCCTGCGGCTTGTTGACCTTGCGGGCCTCGATCTCGCCGAACCCGATCTGCACGGCGTTGTAGCCGTCCTTCTCGGGGGTGCGGACCTGGGTGACCACGTTGGTGCTCGCGGCGATCACGGTCACGGGGACGATGCGGTTGTTCTCGTCCCACAGCTGGGTCATGCCGAGCTTCGTGCCCAGCAGGCCCTTCTGGTTGCGTTCCATCGTCATGTCAGTGACCTCAGAGCTTGATCTCGATGTCGACGCCGGCAGGCAGGTCGAGGCGCATGAGCGAGTCGACCGTCTTCGGCGTCGGGTCGATGATGTCGATGAGGCGCTTGTGGGTGCGCATCTCGAAGTGCTCGCGGGAGTCCTTGTACTTGTGGGGCGAGCGGATCACGCAGTACACGTTCTTCTCGGTCGGCAGCGGCACCGGGCCGGCGACCTTGGCACCCGTGCGGGTGACCGTGTCCACGATCTTGCGCGCCGAGGTGTCGATCACCTCGTGGTCATAGGCCTTGAGCCTGATGCGGATCTTCTGTCCCGCCATAGGTCTCGTCCGTCCTTCTTCTCAGCTGCCGCGTGCGTGTCCGGGATTCCTCGGGCTTGAGTGGGTCCCGCCCTGTTGCCATCACCTCGTGGCCGACCCCCGCGGTCGGGCGTGTCGCGCGGCCTGCACAAGAATCTGCGCTGGGCACGACACAGGACCGGGATCCTGCTCACGTCTGATCGGTGACGCCCGACGGTTCGTCAGGCTGATCGGGTCTCCTGGTGCGGTGCCGCCACGGGCCGACCACCACCGATCTCCCCATCACTGGGTGCCCCTCGAGGGAGCGGAGACGCGATTCAGTAGTCAAGATGTGGCGCACCCCGGCAACCCGCCGAAGCAACCGGACTATCTTGGCAGATCCCTCCGGTGGGGCCAAATCGTCCTGGCGACCGCCCGTGGAGGTCGGGTCGGGCTCCGGTTCGAGCACCGGGTCGAGCACCGCCGATCGCGCGCACCTGCGAGGATAGCGGCCCACGCAGGTCGTGCCGGACCGGGCACGCACGACGGGAGAGCGATGTCGAACGACCACGGCCATCCGCCGCCCGGCGGCTGGGGCCCGCCGCCTCCGGGGTGGACCCCCCCTCCCCCGGGTCCGACCCCGCCGCCCGGCATGTGGGGCCCGCCCCCGGCCCCACGGCCGGTGCACCGGCCCGGCGCGGTGCCGCTGCGCCCGCTGGGCCTGGGCGACCTCTACGACGCCGCCTTCCGCACGATCCGGCACAACCCGCAGGCCACCGTCGGTGCAGCCGTGCTGGTCGCCGCGGTGGCGATGGCGGTCCCCGTGCTGGTCACCAGCGTGCTCACCTTCACCGTCGACCTCAGCCTGCTCTCGGCCGACTCGCCGTCGACGGAGTCGGTGGTGGGCTTCCTCGGGTCGTTCGGCGCCCTGGGTGTCGGCGCGCTCCTGCAGCAGGTGGGGCTCATCCTCGTGGCGGGCATGGTGGCCCACGTCGTGGCCGCGGCCGCCGTCGGTCGCCGCCTGAGCCTCGGCGAGGCGTGGCGGGCCACGGCCGGCCAACGGCTGCGGCTCGTCGGCCTCGCCGCGCTCCTCCTCGTGCTGACGCTGACGGTGGTGGCGCTCTACGCCGCCACCTACGTGCCCGTCGTGCTGCTGTCGACCGCCACCTGGCAGGTCGTGGTCTACGCCGTGCTCAGCGGACTGCTCCTCGTGGCGTTCATGACGTGGTTCTGGATCCGGGTCTACTACCTGCCCGCGCCGGCGCTGATGATGGAGGGCCTCACCATCCGCCAGGCCCTGCGCCGCGGCTACGGGCTGACCCGGGGCGCCTTCTGGCGCACCTTCGGCATCGCGCTGCTCACCGTCGTGCTCACCGGCGTGGCGAGCTCGGTGCTCACCCTGCCCTTCTCCTTCGGCGGACAGCTCGCCCTGCTGGCGGTCGGGCCGGAGTACCAGGTGCTCGGCCTGGTGCTGCTCCAGGCCCTGTCGACGGTCGTCTCCACGGCGTTCGTGGCCCCCTTCACCACCGCCGTCACGGCGCTGCAGTACCTCGACCTGCGCATCCGCCGCGAGGCCTACGACGTCGACCTGATGACCCAGGCGGGGATCACCCGGCCGTGACCCCGCTGCTCGTGGCGGGGCCGACCCCCTCCCCCGACGACGCCCGCACGGCGCTGCGCCAGGAGCTGCTGCGCCCGGAGTACCACGAGCGCGACGTGCTCCAGCAGGTCCTCGACGCGCTCCAGCGACTCGTCGACGACGCCCTCGTCGCCGCGTCGGGGGCGCCTCCGCTGACCGCGCTCGCCGCCGTCGTCGTGGCGCTGCTGCTCGTGCTCGCCCTCGGCTGGCTCCTCTCGCGGACGCGCGGGTCGGCGCGCCTCGCCGGGCCCGACGACGCCGTGCTCGCCGGCACCGGTGTCGGAGCCGACGAGCTCACCCGCCGCGCGCACGCCGCCGCGGCCGACGGGCGCTGGGACGCCGTGGTCGTCGAGGCCTTCCGTGCGCTCACCCTGCGCGAGGTCGAGCGCGGCCTGCTCGCCGACAACCCCGGGGCGACGGCCCGCGAGGTGGCCCACGCCCTCGGTGCGGGCCACCCCCCGCTGGCCGACGCGGCCGCAGCCGCCGCCCGGACCTTCGACCTGGTGCGCTACGGCGAGCGGCGCGCCGACGAGGCCTCCGCGCGCGGTGTGCTCGACCTCCTCGACACCCTGGTCGGGGCGCGCCGGTGAGGCGGCTGCGGCGCCACACCTCCGCCCTGGTCGTCGCGACCGCCCTCGCGGTCGCCGTGGTCGTCGCCGTGCTCCTCGGCGGCGGCGCCCGCACCACCGACCCCCTCGACCCCGACAACCCCGACCCCGACGGGGCGCAGGCCGTGGCCCGGGTGCTCGCCGACCGTGGCGTGCGGGTGGAGGTGGCCCGCGACACCGCGGCGCTCGACGCGGCCGACGTCGACGCCGACACCACCGTGGTCGTCACCGGCACCGAGGCGCTGGGCCGCAGCACGGCCGAGGGCCTGCTGCGCGCCGCCGCCCCCGGCCGCCTGGTCGTGGTCGACGCCCGCCCGGGAGCGCTCGACGCCCTCGGCCTCGCCGCCGAGCCCCTGGCCGTCGACCCCGGCGACGGGCTCGCCGCCGGGTGCGGCACCCCGGCGCTGGCCGGACTCGTGCTCGCCACCGACACGGCCACGGCGTACGACGCGCCGGGCTGCTTCGGCAGCGGCGGACGCGCGGTGGTGGCCGAGGTCGGGGGCGTGACCCTCCTCGGGGCCGGGCAGGCGCTGAGCAACGACCAGGTGCTGCGCGCCGACAACGCCGCGGTGGCGCTGCGCCTGCTCGGCCAGGGGCAGCGCCTGGTGTGGTACGTGCCGTCGGCGGGTGACCTCGAGGGTGGCGACGCCGTCGGTCTCTCCGGGCTCGTGCCCCGCTGGGTCGCACCCGGTCTCGTGCTCGCCGTGGTCGTGCTCCTGGCCGTCGTGCTCTGGCGCGGGCGGCGGCTGGGCCGGCTCTCGGTCGAGCCGCTGCCGGTGGCGGTGAGCGCCGTCGAGACCACCCTGAGCCGTGGACGGCTCTACCACCACGCCTCCGACCGCGGCCACGCCGCGCGGGCGCTGCGCGAGGCCGCCCGACGGCGCGGTGCGGCCCGGCTGCGCCTCCCGGTGGGCGCCGGGCCCGACGTCGTCGCGGAGCAGGTCGCCGCCCGCACCGGCCGGTCCGCGGCCGACGTCGCCCGTCTGCTCGACCCCGACTCCCCCGCTCCCGGCACCGACCGGGACCTGATCGCCCTGGCCGGCGCGCTGGCCGAGCTCGACCGAGAGGTACGCACCCCGTGACCGACACCCCCCGACCCCTGACCGGGACCCCCGCCCCGACCGGCGACCCCCGCGAGCGCATCGCGGCGGTCCGCGCCGAGGTGGCCAAGGCCGTCGTCGGCCAGGACGCCGCCGTCTCCGGCCTGCTCGTGGCCCTGCTGTGCGGCGGCCACGTGCTCATGGAGGGGGTGCCGGGCACGGCCAAGACCCTGCTCGTGCGCAGCCTCGCCGGTGCGCTCTCGGTCGGCACCCGGCGCGTGCAGTTCACCCCCGACCTGATGCCGGGCGACATCACCGGCTCGATGGTGATCGAGGGCCAGGGCGGTGAGCTGCGCTTCCGGGAGGGGCCCGTCTTCACCCAGCTGCTGCTGGCCGACGAGATCAACCGGACCCCGCCCAAGACCCAGTCGGCGCTGCTGGAGGCGATGGAGGAGGGCCAGGTCTCGGTGGACGGCACCTCCCACCCGCTGCCCGTGCCCTTCCTGGTGGCGGCCACCCAGAACCCCGTGGAGCACGAGGGCACCTACCCGCTGCCCGAGGCCCAGCTCGACCGGTTCCTGCTCAAGGTGGTGCTGCCGGTGCCCGGGCGCGACGACGAGCTGGAGGTGCTGCGCCGCCACGCCGCGGGCTTCGACCCTCGCGACGTGGCCGCCGCCGGCGTCGGCCCGGTCGCCGGCCCCGACGACGTCGCCGCGGGACGCGCTGCCGTGGCCGCCGTGCAGGTCTCCCCGGAGGTCGTCGGCTACATCGTCGACATCGCCCGCGCCACCCGGACCTCCCCCTCGCTCAGCCTCGGTGTCAGCCCCCGCGGCACCACGGCGCTGCTGAGGACCTCCCGGGCGTGGGCCTGGCTCAACGGACGCGACTTCGTCACCCCCGACGACGTCAAGGCCCTCGCCCACGCCACGCTGGTGCACCGGCTGGGGCTGCGGCCCGAGGCCGAGCTCGAGGGCGTCGACGTCGGCCAGGTGCTCTCCTCGGCGATCGGCTCCGTGCCGGTCCCGCGCTGAGGAGCGCCGTGGCCGTCTCCGGTCGCCTCCCCCTGCTGCTGGCCCTCGGGCTGGTCGCGGTGGTGCTGCGCCCCGCCGTGGGCACGGTGTGGCTGTGGGTGCTGGTCGTCGGCGTGCTCGCGACGGCCGACCTCCTGCTCGCCCCGCGACCCGCCGCCCTGCACCTGGAGCGCCGGCCGGTGCCGACGACCCGGCTGCACGAGGAGGTCGAGAGCGCGCTGCTGGTGCGCAACGACGGGCGCCGACGGGTGCGCGGCGTCCTGCGCGACGCCTGGCAGCCCACCGCCGGGGCCGGGCCCGACCGGCACCGGCTCGACCTGGCTGGCGGCGCGACGGTCCTGCTGCGCACCCCGCTGCGCCCGCGCCGGCGCGGCGACCTGCGCGCCGTCGGCGTCACCGCGCGCTGCTGGGGGCCGCTCGGGCTCGTCGCCCGCCAGGCCACGACGGACCTGCCGGGCAGCGTGCGGGCGCTCCCGGCGTTCGAGTCGCGCAGGCACCTGCCCTCCCGCCTGGCCCGGCTGCGCGACCTCGACGGGCGCGCCGCCGTGCGGGTGCGGGGCCAGGGCACCGAGTTCGACTCGCTGCGCGAGTACGTGCGCGGCGACGACGTGCGCTCCATCGACTGGCGCTCCACGGCCCGCAACCGCTCGGTGGTCGTGCGCACCTGGCAGCCCGAGCGCGACCGCCGGGTGGTGCTCGTGCTCGACACCTCGCGCACCTCGGCCGGCCGCGTCGACGACGTGCCGCGCCTGGACTCCGCCATGGACGCCGCGCTGCTGCTGGGGGCGCTGGCCGCGCGCGCCGGCGACCGGGTCGACCTCCTGGCCGGTGACCGGGTCGTGCGGGCCCGGCTGCGCGCGGCCGGGGCCCGCGACGTCGCGGCGCGGCTCCAGGAGCAGATGGCCGACCTGGAGCCCGTGATCGTGGAGGCCGACTGGCGCGCGCTGGCCGGCGCCGTCACCGGCCTCGGGCGGCAGCGGGCGCTGGTCGTGCTGCTGACCCCGCTCGAGCCCGCCGCGGTCGAGGAGGGTCTGCTGCCCGTGCTGCCCGTGCTGGTGCGCCACCACCGGGTGGTGCTGGCCTCCGTGCGCGACCCCGCGCTCGACCGGCTGGCCGCCGCCCGCGGCACCGCCGAGGAGGTGTACGCCGCCGCGGCGGCCGAGCAGGTGCTCGAGCGCCGGACCCGCACCGCCGAACTGCTGCGCGCCCTCGGGGTCGACGTGGTCGACGTGGTCGCCGAGCGGCTGCCCCCTGCGCTGGCCGACCACTACCTCGGGCTCAAGGCCCGCGGGCTGCTGTAGGGGCTCAGGCCTGGGTGGCGACCCGGTCCTCGAGCAGCGCGGCGTCGAGGTCGCCGGTGTGGCCCCGCTGCACCGCGCGGCGGCCCAGCACGAGGACGTAGGCGAGGAACACCGCCTCGGCGAGCACGCCGATGCCCACCCGGGCCCAGGTGGGTAGCCCCGAGGGCGTCACGAAGCCCTCGATGGCCCCCGAGACGAGGAGCACCACGACCAGGCCCAGTGCGACCGTGCCCGCCGTGCGGCCCTCGCGCGCGATCGACTGCGCCCGCGACAGCGCGCCGGGCTCGATCCACGACCAGAACAGCCGCAGGCCCACCCCGCCGGCCACGAAGACGGCCGTGAGCTCGAGCAGCCCGTGGGGCAGGATGAGGCCCCAGAACTGCTGCCCCCGGTCGGCGCGGTGCATGATCGAGCCGATGATCGCGAGGTTGCTGATGTTGGTGAAGAGCACGTAGACCACCGGCAGGCCCAGCACCCCGAGGGCGATGCAGAGCGCGGCGACCCAGGCGTTGTTGACCCACACCTGGGTGGCGAAGCTGCCAGCGGCGTACTCGCTGTAGTAGCCCTCGAAGTCCTGCTGCACCAGCTGGTCGACCTCGGCGGGCGAGAGCAGCGACTGCTCGACCACCGGGTTGTCGAGCAGCCACAGCATTATCACCGCGGTCACCACCACGTTGCCGGCCAGGCAGCCCAGCCACCACCAGCGCAGCCGGTAGAGAGCGGCGGGGAAGCGGTCGACGAAGAACGACGCCACCGTGCGCCACGAGCCGACCCGGGTGCCGACGGCGCGGTTGCGGGCGCGCGCCAGCAGCGAGGAGAGGTGGGCCACCAGCGTCGGGTCGGGGGCCGAGGCCCGCACGACCGAGAGGTGGGTGCCGACGCGCTGGTAGAGCTCGACCAGCTCGTCGCTGGCCGCCCCGTCGAGGCGCCGGCGGCCCACGAGCTCCTCGAGCTGCTGCCAGTCGCGCGCGTGCGCCTGCACGTAGGCGTCGAGGTCCACGCGCCCAGCCTAGACTGGCGGCGATGTCGACCCCCGAGCGCGCGCACCTCACCGCCGACGACCTCGTCACCGGCGACGCGGTCGCCCTCGACCTTCCGGCGGCCGGGCTCGGCGCCCGGATGGTGTCGGGGCTCATCGACGTGGTGGTCACCGTGGCGCTGCTCGTGGCCGTCGTGCTCCTGCTGCTCACCGCGACCCTGCAGGCCGACCAGGCCCTCGCCACCGTGGGCATGATCGGCTCGCTGATCGTGGTCTTCCTGGTCGTGCCGACCACGGTCGAGACGCTCACCCGCGGCAAGTCGCCGGGCAAGTGGGCGATGGGGCTGCGCACGGTGCGCGACGACGCCGGGCCGATCTCCTTCCAGCACGCCTTCGTGCGGTCGCTGGTCGGCTTCGTGGAGGTCTACGCCTTCACCGGGGCCCCGGCCTTCCTCTCCGCGCTGGTCAGCTCCCGGGGCAAGCGGCTGGGCGACTACGCCGCGGGCACCTTCGTCGTGCGCGAGCGGGTGCGTCTGCAGCTGGCGCCGCCGCTGCCGATGCCGCCACCGCTCGCCGCGTGGGCCCGCGGCGCCGACATCGCGCCGCTGCCCCTGGGCCTCGCGGTCGCCGTGCGTCAGCTGCTGGGGCGCATGGGTCAGGTGGACCCCGCGGCGCGCGCGGGCCTGGCGGCGCGCCTGGCCGAGCAGGTGGCCCCGCACGTCTCACCGCCCCCGCCGCCCGGCACCCCGCCCGAGGCGTTCCTGGTGGCCGTCGTGGCCGCGCGCCGCGAGCGCGACACCGCGCGCCTGGAGCGCGAGGCCCGGATGCGCCAGCGGCTCACCGCACGCGGCTGAGCCCCCGACCGTGTCGGTCGGGGGCTCAGCGCGGGGCGACTGCTCAGTAGCTGGTGAAGAGCAGGCGGTTGGGCGAGCCGTTGACGCCGGAGACCACGTTGGTGGTGGCGTTGCCGAGGAGGGCGTTGGTCACCGTGGCCGGGGAGGCCGAGGGGTTGGTCTGGAGGTACTGCGCGGCCACGCCCGCGACGTGCGGGGAGGCCATCGAGGTGCCCGAGATGGTGTTGGTGGCCGTCGAGCTGCCGATCCACGCCGAGGTGATCGAGGAGCCCGGAGCGAAGATGTCCACGCAGGAGCCGTAGTTGGAGTACGACGCACGGGCGTCGCTCGACGTCGTGGCGCCGACGGTGATGGCCGACGCGGCGCGGGCGGGCGAGACGTTGCACGCGTTCTGGTTCTCGTTGCCGGCCGCGACGACGGTGGTGACACCGGCGTTGACCATGCGCTGGATGGCGGCGTCGGTGGCGCTGTCGGCGGGGCCGCCCAGGCTCATGTTGGCCACGGCCGGGCGCACGCCCTGGCCGGCGACCCAGTCCATGCCCGCGATGACGCCGGAGTTGGCGCCCGAGCCCTGGCAGTCGAGCACGCGCACGGGCACGAGGGTGACCTGCTTGGCCACGCCGTAGGTCGAGCCGCCGACGGTGCCGGCGACGTGAGTGCCGTGGCCGTTGCAGTCGCTGGTGCCGCGGCCGTCGTTGATGGCGGTGGCGCCCGCGGCGACGCGGCCGGCGAAGTCGGCGTGCGAGGCGTTGATGCCGGTGTCGATGACGTAGGCCCGCACGCCGGAGCCGGTGGCGTTGTAGGTGAAGGTGCCCGAGCGGGGCAGCGAGCGCTGGTCGATGCGGTCCAGGCCCCAGGTGGCGTTGCTCTGGGTGGCGGAGATCGTCACCACGGCGTCCTGCTGCACGAACTGCGTGTCGGGGTCGGCACGCACGGCGTCGAGCTGCTCGGGGGTCAGCCGCGCGGCGTAGCCGCCCAGGTCGTCGTAGACCTCGGTGACCTTGCCGCCCTCGCCGGCGACGGCGTCGTCGGCCTCGGCGCGGACCTTGTCGGCCCCCTCCTTCAGCACGACGATGTAGCGCCCGGAGATCGCGTCGGAGCTGCGCAGCAGCGGGGCGGAGCCTGCCTCGGCCGGCGCGGTGGCGACGGTGTCGGAGCCGGCGGGGAGCGCGGTGGCCGCGGGGCTGCCCGCGACGCCGACCGCACCGAGGGCGAGCGCGGCGAGGGCCGCGGTCGACAGGGCTGCGTGCTTGACCATCTTCATGACCTCCAAGGACCGGGTCCCGGTCCCCACGTAGGACACACGTCCCGAGAGCGGACGGTGGACGACACCACGTCGTCGGGCACAACCTCTCCCGCACGCACACCCGGTGACTAGCGGGGAAACCCTCGCAGCGACCCTCGCGGCACCCTCGCCGACCGGTCGGGTCAGACCCGGCGGTAGACCAGGTCGGTGATGGCCCGGCCGGCCTCGACGCCCTTGCGCTCGAACTTCGTCACCGGACGCTCGCCCCAGCGCTCCACGACGCCGCCCTCCAGGGCGGGCTCGGCGTCGAGGACGGCCTCCATCTGCTCGGCGTAGTCGCCCCAGTCGGTGGCCAGGCGCCACACGCCGCCGGGGCGCAGGCGGGAGGCGACCAGCGCCGCGAAGTCGGCGTCCACCAGGCGACGCTTGCGGTGCTTCTTCTTGTGCCACGGGTCGGGGAAGAACGTCCAGACCTCCTCCAGGGCGCCCGGGGCGATGCGGTGCTCGGTGGTCCACACGGCGTCGACCCCGCAGAGGCGCACGTTGGTCGCCCCCGTCTCGGCCAGCCGCCACAGGGTGTCGGCCACGCCCGGGCGCCACACCTCCAGCGCCAGCACGTCGTACGTCGGTCGCGCTGCGGCCAGGACCGCGGTGGCCTCCCCCACGCCCGAGCCGATCTCGAGGATCATCGGCGCCTGCCGGCCGAACCAGGCGGCCCAGGAGAAGTCGGGGTCGTCGACGGCCTCGTCGGGCACGACCAGACCGTCGTGGTGGGCCTCCCACGCCTCGGCCTGGCGCGGGGTGAAGCGCTGGCCGCGCCGGGAGTAGCTGAGCACCTCGCGCACCCGACGGCCGTCGTCGGTGAGCTTGAGGTGGGGGCGGGCCGGGGTCACCCGGTCGGTCATGTCTCTCCTCGGCGTTGCTGGCGCTGGTGCGGGTGCTGGGGTGGTGCGGACGCGCAAGAGCCCCCAGCCCGAAGGCTGGGGGCTCTCACAGGTGCTTCAGTCGATCACTTGGTGATCTTGGTGACCCGACCGGCGCCGACGGTGCGGCCGCCCTCGCGGATCGCGAAGCGCAGACCCTCGTCCATGGCGATGGGCTGGATCAGCTCGACGGCCATCTCGGTGTTGTCACCGGGCATGACCATCTCGGTGCCCTCGGGCAGCGTCACGACGCCCGTCACGTCCGTGGTGCGGAAGTAGAACTGCGGGCGGTAGTTGTTGAAGAACGGCGTGTGACGGCCGCCCTCCTCCTTCGACAGGATGTAGACCGAGGCGTCGAAGTTGGTGTGCGGGGTCGTGGTGCCCGGCTTGATGACGACCATGCCGCGCTCGATGTCCTCGCGCTTGGTGCCGCGCAGGAGGAGACCGACGTTCTCGCCGGCCTGGCCCTCGTCGAGCAGCTTGCGGAACATCTCGACACCGGTGACGGTCGACTTCTGGGCCTTCTCGCGGATGCCGATGATCTCGACCTCCTCGTTGACCTTGACGATGCCGCGCTCGATGCGACCGGTGATGACGGTGCCGCGACCGGTGATCGTGAAGACGTCCTCGACGGGCATGAGGAACGGCTTGTCGGTCTCACGCTCGGGGGTCGGGATGGCCTCGTCGACCGCGTCCATGAGCTCCATGATCGAGTCGCCCCACTTGGCGTCGCCCTGCAGCGCCGGGAAGGCGGCCACGCGGACGACCGGGATGTCGTCGCCGGGGAACTCGTACTCCGAGAGGAGCTCGCGCACCTCCATCTCGACGAGCTCGATGAGCTCCTCGTCGTCGACCATGTCGCACTTGTTGAGCGCGACGACCAGGGCGGGCACGCCGACCTGGCGGGCGAGCAGCACGTGCTCACGCGTCTGGGGCATGGGGCCGTCGGTCGCGGCGACCACGAGGATCGCGCCGTCCATCTGAGCCGCGCCGGTGATCATGTTCTTGATGTAGTCGGCGTGACCGGGGCAGTCGACGTGCGCGTAGTGGCGGTTCTCGGTCTGGTACTCGACGTGCGCGATCGAGATCGTGATGCCGCGCTGACGCTCCTCGGGAGCCTTGTCGATGTCCTCGAACGCCGAAGCGGCGTTGAGGTCCGGGTGCTTGTCGTGCAGCACCTTCGTGATGGCAGCGGTCAGCGTCGTCTTGCCGTGGTCGATGTGACCGATGGTGCCGATGTTGACGTGCGGCTTGGTCCGCTCGAACTTCGCCTTAGCCACGGTGGGCTCCTCCTGTGGTGGTTGTTGCTTGACTCGTACTTGCTGGGGGTGGTGCCGAGGATCTGTCGCTGCGCAACCCTAGAGGGTCACTCGCCACGGACCTTCTTGATGATCTCGTCGGCGATGTTCGAAGGAACCTCGGCGTACGAGTCGAACTCCATCGAGTACGACGCCTGGCCGGAGGTCTTGGACCTCAGGTCGCCGACGTACCCGAACATCTCGGACAGGGGCACGAGGGCGTTGATGACCATGTCACCGTGCCGCTCCTCCTGCGCCTGGATCTGGCCGCGCCGCGAGTTGATGTCACCGATGACCGTGCCGAGGAAGCCCTCGGGGGTGGTGACCTCGACCGCGAACATCGGCTCGAGCAGGACCGGCTTGGCCATGCGTGCGGCCTCCTTGAAGGCCTGGTTGCCGGCGATCTTGAACGCGAGCTCGGAGGAGTCGACGTCGTGGTAGGCGCCGTCCTCGAGGGTGAACTTCACGTCGACCATCGGGTAGCCGGCGAGCACGCCGAACTCCATGGCCTCCTGGCCGCCCTGGTCCACCGACGGGATGTACTCGCGCGGGACGCGACCGCCGGAGACGCTGTTGACGAACTCGTAGCCGGCGCCCGTGCCGGTCTCCGGGTCGATGTTGGGGCCGAGGTTGATGACGACCTTCGCGAACTGGCCCGAGCCACCGGTCTGCTTCTTGTGGGTGTAGCTGTGGCCCTTGACCTCCTTGCGGAGGGTCTCGCGGTAGGCGACCTGCGGCTTGCCGACGGTGGCCTCGACGCGGAACTCGCGCTTCATGCGGTCGACGAGGATCTCCAGGTGGAGCTCGCCCATGCCGGCGATGATCGTCTGGCCGGTCTCCTCGTCGGACTTGACCGTGAAGGTCGGGTCCTCGTCGGAGAGGCGCTGGATCGCCATGCCCAGCTTCTCCTGGTCGCTCTTCGTCTTGGGCTCGATCGCGACCTCGATCACCGGGGCCGGGAACGTCATCGACTCGAGGACGACCTGGTTCTGCGGGTCGGACAGGGTGTGACCGGTCTTGGTGTCCTTCAGACCCATCACCGCCACGATCTGGCCGGCGCCGACCGACGCGATCTCCTCACGCTTGTTGGCGTGCATCTGGTAGACCTTGCCGATCCGCTCCTTGCGGCCGTTGACCGAGTTGACCACGGTCGAGCCGGCCTCGAGCTTGCCGGAGTAGACCCGGACGTAGATCAGCTTGCCCAGGTGGGGGTCGGAGGCGATCTTGTAGGCCAGGCCGGAGAAGGGCTCGTCGTCGGAGGGCTTCCGGACGATCTCCTGCTCCTCGTCCTTGGGCGAGTGACCCACGATGCCGTCGATGTCGAGCGGCGAGGGCAGGTACTTGACGACCGCGTCGAGCAGGGGCTGGACGCCCTTGTTCTTGAACGCGGTGCCGCACAGGACGGGGTTGAGCTTGTCGGCGAGGGTGGCGCGACGGATCGCGGCCTCGAGCTCCTCGACGGTGAAGTCCTCGCCCTCGAGGTACTTCTCCATGATGGCGTCGTCGGCGTCGGCGAGGGTCTCGAGGAGCTTGGTGCGGTACTCCTCGGCCTGCTCGGCCAGCTCGGCCGGGATCTCCTCGACCTCGTAGTCCTCACCCATCTTGGTCTCGCCGCGCCAGGTGAGGGCACGCATGCCGACCAGGTCGACGACACCGAGGAAGTCCGACTCCGCGCCGATGGGCAGCTGGAGCACGAGGGGGGTGGAGTTGAGGCGCTCGACCATCATGTCGACGCAGCGGAAGAAGTCGGCGCCCGTGCGGTCGAGCTTGTTGACGAAGCACATGCGGGGCACGGAGTACTTGTTGGCCTGGCGCCACACGGTCATGGTCTGGGGCTCCACACCGGCGACACCGTCGAAGACCGCGACGGCACCGTCGAGGACGCGCAGCGAGCGCTCGACCTCGGCGGTGAAGTCGACGTGGCCCGGGGTGTCGATGATGTTGACCTGGTGGTTCTTCCACCAGCAGGTGGTCGCGGCGGACGTGATCGTGATGCCGCGCTCCTGCTCCTGCTCCATCCAGTCCATCGTGGCGGCGCCGTCGTGGACCTCACCGATCTTGTACGAGATGCCGGTGTAGAACAGGATCCGCTCGGTGGTGGTGGTCTTACCGGCGTCGATGTGAGCCATGATGCCGATGTTGCGGACCTTGTTGAGGTCCGTGGTGATGTCGACAGCCACTGTGAGTGCGTTCCTTAGAAAGTGGGAGTGGTGCGGTGGGGACGGAGCCCCTCACGAGGTGAGGGACTCCGCCGTGGTCACCAGCGGTAGTGCGCGAAGGCCTTGTTGGACTCGGCCATCTTGTGCGTGTCCTCGCGCTTCTTCACCGCGGCACCGAGGCCGTTGGAGGCGTCGAGGATCTCGTTCATGAGGCGCTCCGACATCGTCTTCTCGCGACGGTCGGCGGCGTAGCCGACGAGCCAGCGCAGCGCGAGCGTGGTGCCGCGCGTGCCCTTGACCTCGATCGGGACCTGGTAGGTCGCACCACCGACGCGGCGGGACTTGACCTCGATGGCCGGCTTCACGTTGTCCATCGCACGCTTCAGCGTGACGACGGGGTCGGTGCCGGTCTTCTCGCGGCAGCCCTCGAGCGCGCCGTAGACGATGCGCTGAGCGACCTGCTTCTTGCCGTCCATGAGGACCTTCGACACGAGCTGGGAGACCAGCTGCGACCCGTAGACGGGGTCGATGTCGATCGGCCGCTTGGGAGCGGGACCCTTGCGCGGCATGTCAGCTCTTCTCCTTCTTGGCCCCGTAGCGGCTGCGCGCCTGCTTGCGGTTCTTCACGCCCTGGGTGTCGAGCGACCCACGGATGATCTTGTAGCGGACACCGGGGAGGTCCTTCACACGACCGCCGCGGACGAGCACGATCGAGTGCTCCTGGAGGTTGTGGCCCACGCCCGGGATGTAGGCCGTGACCTCGACGCCGCTGGACAGGCGCACACGGGCGACCTTGCGCAGGGCGGAGTTCGGCTTCTTCGGGGTGGTGGTGTAGACGCGGGTGCAGACACCGCGTCGCTGGGGCGAACCCTTGAGGGCAGGCGTCTTGTTCTTCGACACCTTGTCCTCGCGGCCCTTGCGGACCAGCTGGTTGATCGTGGGCACCTGGTGGTTCCCCTTCTGTGTCGCTCTCAGTGCGCGGCGCCTTGCCGGGCACGATCTTCGTGCGCAGGTCGACTGCGCAGGTCCTGCATGTCCGGGTGGTGCGGAGCCAACCGGCGTTGCTCACCCCCGAGGTCGGGCGTGTCGCCCGGGTGACGGTGGCTTTCGTGCAGGTGGCCGGACGGTCAGGACCCGCCGATCACTTCCGAGCACGCGCAACGGCCTGGTTGTCCCAGACACGATGACCGAGGCTACCCGGCGCCTCCAGCCCGGTCAAAACGCTGCGGAGCCCGCCACTGAGCCGCACGAGCACCGTCACGGCGAGCGCCACGCCGACCAGGGTGAGACTACCGCCGACCACCAACGTCCACCGGGCGCCGAGGTGCTCCCCCACCCAGCCGATGAAGGGCGAGCCCAGCGGCGTGCCGCCCATGACGATGGTCATGTAGAGCGCCATGACCCTCCCCCGCAGCGCCGGGTCGGACTCCAGCTGGAGGGTGGCGTTGGCGGAGTTGAGCAGGGTGAGGGTGCAGAAGCCGATCAGGGGCACGAAGCAGGCGAAGACCAGGTACGACGGGAGCAGCCCGGCCACGATGTTGGCCACGCCGAAGCCCACCCCCGAGAGCACGAGCAGCCGCAGCCGGATCCGGGTGCGCCGCGCCGCCAGGAGCGCCGCCACCAGCGAGCCGACCGCCATCGCCGAGCCCAGCACGCCGAACTCGCTGGCGCCCAGGCCGTAGACCTCGGTGGCCATGAGCGCGGAGGTGATCTGGAAGTTCATCCCGAAGGTGCCGGCGAAGAAGACCAGCACCAGGATCATCATCATCTTCGGCTGGCTGCGCACGTAGCGCACCCCCTCGCGCAGCATGCCCGGGGTGCGCCCGCGCAGCTCGGTGGTGTGCAGCAGCGCGGTGTCCATGCGCTGCAGCTGCCAGATCACCGCGGCGTAGGACACGGCGTTGACCAGGATCACCCAGCCCGTCGCCCGGGCCCCGCCGCCGAGCGCGCCGATCATCAGCCCGGCCAGCCCGGGCCCGGCGATGCGTGCGGTGTTGAAGGCCGCGGAGTTGAGGCTGACGGCGTTCGTGACGTCGTCGCGACCGACCATCTCCGAGACGAAGGACTGCCGCGCGGGGGCGTCGAAGGCCGACCCGATCCCGAAGAGGAAGGCCAGCACGAAGACGTGCCACGTCTGGGCCGCACCGGTCACCGCGACCACGCCCAGCACCAGCGAGCAGACGGCCATCGTCACCTGCGTGACCTGGAGCAGCCGGCGCTTGGGGAAGCGGTCGGCGACGACCCCGGCGTACGGGGAGAGCAGGAGGACGGGCAGGAACTGCAGGCCCGTGGTGATGCCGAGGGCCGTGCCCCCGCCCCCGAGGCTGAGCACCAGCCAGTCCTGGGCGACCCGCTGCATCCACGTCCCGGTGTTGGAGACCACGCTGCCGGCGAGGTAGAGCCGGTAGTTGTGGTTGGCCAGGGCGCGGAACGTGGGGCTCACGCAGCGATCAGTCCTTCGGGGTCCAGGGGGCGGGGCGTCAGTCGAGGCGGGCGAGCCGCTCGAGGATGGGGGCGGCGCCGCGCAGGGCGGCACGCTCGTCGGGGCTGAGCGAGGCCAGCGCGGTGGCCAGCCACTCGTCGCGGCGGCGGCGGTCGGCCAGCACGGTCGCGCGGCCGAGGTCGGTGAGCGTCACGACCACCTTGCGGCCGTCGTCGGCGTCGGCGCGACGGTCCACGTGACCCCGCTCGGCCAGGGCGCTGACCACCCGGGTCATGCTCGGCGGCTGCACCCGCTCGTGGGCGGCGAGCGCGCCCACCGTGAGGTCGCCCTGACGGAAGAGCGCGCCGAGCACGGCCATGGCGTTCATCGACAGGTCGTTGTCGGGGTGGCGCTCCGCGGCCAGCCGGCGGCGCAGCCGCATCACCGAGAGCCGCAGCTCCGAGGCGAGCCCCGCGTCGGTGCGGGCGACCTTCTCCGTGGTGGGCATGTCGTGAGCATAACTCATTACCCTTGCTAAGCATTCCCGCGACGGGAGGCCCGACCCGGTCGCGCCGGGCCGGGCCTGCCCGGGTCAGGCCAGCAGGTCGGTGATCGGGTCGATCGCGAAGTAGACGACGAACAGCGCGGCCACGACCCACATCAGCGGTGCCACGGCGCGCGCCTTGCCGCGCACGACCTTGATCAGCACGAAGGCGAGGAAGCCGGCGCCGATGCCGACGGTGATCGAGTAGGTGAAGGGCATGAGCACGATGGTGAGGAAGGCCGGCAGCGCGATCTCCAGGTCGTCCCAGTCGATCTCGCGCACCTGCTGCATCATCAGGAAGCCCACCAGCACCAGGGCCGGCACGGCCGCCTCCGACGGGATCACCGCGACCAGCGGCGCGAGGAAGATGGTGAGCAGGAACAGCACCCCGGTGACCACCGAGGCCAGCCCGGTGCGCGCGCCCTCGCCGACCCCGGAGGCCGACTCGATGTAGGAGGTGTTGGACGAGACGCCGGCCGCGCCGCCACCGGCCGCGGCCAGCGAGTCGACGACCAGGATGCGCCGGGTGCGCGGGGGCATGCCGTCCTCGTCGAGCAGGTCGGCCTCCGCACCGATGGCGGTCATGGTGCCCATGGTGTCGAAGAAGTCGGCCAGCAGCAGGGTGAAGACCAGCAGCAGCGCGGCGACCACGCCGATGCGGTCGAAGGAGCCGAGCAGGGAGAACTCCCCCAGCGTGCCGAAGTCGGGCGAGGCCACCAGGTCGGAGGGGAGCTCGGGCGTGGTGAGGCTCCAGCCGCCGACGTGGCCGATCTCCTCGACCAGCACGGCCACGGCGGTGGTCACGACGATGGCCACGAGGATCGCCCCGCGCACCTGGCGCACCCACAGCGCCACCACGAGCACCAGGCCGAGGGCGAAGACGAGGACGGGCCAGCCCGAGAGCTGACCGGTGGCGCCGAGCTGCACCGGCACGGTGGTGCCGGCGGCGTCGGGGATGCGCTGCACGAAGCCGGCGTCGACGAAGCCGATGAGGGCGATGAAGAGCCCGATGCCGACCGAGATGGCCACCTTGAGCTGCGCGGGCACGGCGTGGAAGACGGCCTCGCGGAAGCCGGTCAGCACGAGCACCAGGATCACCAGGCCCTCGAGCACGACCAGGCCCATCGCGTCGGCCCAGGTCATCTGGGAGGCCACCGAGAAGGCCACGAAGGCGTTGAGCCCCAGCCCGGTGGCCAGCGCCATCGGGTAGTTGGCCACCACCCCCATCAGGATCGTGGCCACCCCCGCGACCAGCGAGGTGCCCGCCGCGATCACCGCGAGGTTGCCCGGCCCGGGGCCGCCCAGCGTCTGGCCGTCGGCGTCGAGGGCGAAGCCCAGGATGAGGGGGTTGAGCACGACGATGTAGGCCATGGTCACGAACGTGACCACGCCGCCGCGCACCTCGCGGGCCACCGTCGAGCCGCGCTGGGAGATCTGGAAGAAGCCGTCGATGCCGGCAGGACGGCCCACGGGGCGCACAGGACTGCTCACGGGGAGCAACCTTCTCAGCCCGGGCACCGTCGCTGTCAACGCGGACCGACCTGTGGTCCTCCCCGTGGTCCTCCCCGTGGTCCGCGTGGTGAGGCGAGGGCCACTACAGTCGCCCGCGTGGAGCTCCGCGACGACCAGCCGACGCAGCACGAGATCGGCAACCGCACCTACGTCGTCGCCGACGTCGAGCCGCTCGACATCGACGGCGTGCGCACCGTCTGGGTCGGGGTCGGGCTGTGGTTGCTCGCCTTCGTCGCCCTCCTCCCGTTCTACGGCCGGCTCGAGGAGTCGGGACGCACCTGGTGGCTGTGGACGTGCCTGTCCGGCTTCGGCCTGGGCCTGCTGGGCGTCGAGTACTGCCGCCGGCGCCGCCGGGCCCGCGCCGACCAGGCCGACCAGGCCGACCGGGCCGATGACTGAGCCGTCGCCGCCGACGCGCTGGGCCCGGGGCGGGGAGGCCAACGCCGGCTACGCGCTGCGCTTCGCCGAGCTGGTCGAGGCCGGCGACGACGTGGACGGCGAGGCCCGGCTGGCCGACGCGCTGCTCCCCCGCGGCGGTCGCGTGCTCGACGCGGGCTCGGGCATGGGGCGCGTCGGCGCCGCGCTCCTCGGTCGCGGGCACCAGGTCGTGGGCTGCGAGCCCGACGCGGCGCTCGTGGCGCAGTCGCGGCGCACCTACCCCGGGCTGACGGTGCTGCCGGTCGACGTCCTCGAGCTCAACCCCACGGTGCTCGAGGCCGCCGGCGCCCCGACCGGCTTCGACCTGGTCACCTGCGTGGGCAACGTCATGATCTTCCTGGCCGAGGGCACCGAGCGCGCGGTGATGCGCCGGCTGCGCGACCTGCTTTCACCGACGGGACGCCTCCTCGTCGGCTTCCAGCTCGAGGGCGGGCCCACGACCAGCCGGGTCTACCCCGCCGCGGAGTTCGTCGCCGACGCCGAGGCCGCCGGCCTGCGCGTCGACCTGCGCCTGGGCGGCTACGACCTGCGCCCCGTCGACCCGGCGTACGCCGTGTGGGTGCTGAGCCGCGACGACGCGCCGGCCGCCGCGGGCGACCACCGCACCGTCACCCACGACCCGGCCTGAGCGGCCCGGCGCGGGAGGCAGGGCTCAGAAGCGCTCGACGTCGCCCGGGGTGAGGGTGTCGAAGACCGGCTCGGGCACGGGCACGGGCTCGTGCTTCTTGGCCAGGCGCACCTCGGAGTGGGCACCGCAGCCGTGGTCGAAGGAGACCACGCGACCGTCGTCGTTGGCGTCGCCGTTGGCGCAGACGCCGAAGGTGTCCGACAGCGGGCCGGCCAGACGCACGAGGAAGCCGCAGGAGTGGCAGTGGTCGGGGGCGGCCTGGGCCAGCGCCGAGCCGGGGCCGGCGTCACCGTCGTACCACCGCTGGGCCGCGAGGTCGCGGCCCTCGACCGACAGGGTGCGGACGCGGCCCAGGCCGAGGTCCTGGGCCACCTGGCGCACCTGCGCGCGGTCGTCGGCGTCGAGCGGGTCGTCGCCGTAGGACCAGGTCGGCACGAGGCGCGGGTCGTCGTCGTCGACGGGCAGCAGGTCGCCGGGCGAGAGGTCGCCGGGCTGCAGGCGCTCGCGGTAGGGCACCCAGGCCGGCGCGACGATGGCGGACTCACCGGGGATGAGGACGACCTCGTCGACGGTGACGGCCTTCTGCCGCGAGGCGCGCGCGACGGTGACCGACCAGCGCCAGCCGGAGTAGCCCTTGCGCAGGCACGCGAACTGGTGGGTGACGACGCGCTCGCCCTCCACGAGGTGCCCGAGGTGGTCGCCGACGTCGACGGCGTCGACCTCGGCGAGCAGGGCCTCCCGGGCGGCGTCGACGGCCGCGACCGTCGCGGGGTCGGGCTTGGCGCGCAGCACAGTGGTCACGGCGGGCAATCATGCCTCCTCCCACCCCGCGTGTCAGGTCGGGGTCCCGTGTCCCTCCCCTCGGACGGTCGGACCCCCAGGGCAGGATGTGCCCATGACCTCGCACGGACCCGACCCGGCCGACGAGCCGACCGTGCGGATGCCGCGTGCGCGCACCCGGTCGGTGGGGCGCGGCCTGGGCACGGGCGTCCGCGCCGGAGCCCGCGGGGTGGCCGGTGTCGCCCGCGGCACCGGGCGCGCCAGCCGCTACGTCGGGCGCCAGGCCGTGCGCGCCTCCCACGCCCAGGGCGCCGACCGCTCCGGGCTGTCGCGGCTGATCCAGATGCACTTCTTCAACACCGCCGGCGACGCGGCGGTGGCGATCTCGCTGGCCGGCAGCCTGTTCTTCCAGGTGCCCTCGGGCGAGGCGCGCGGGCAGGTGGCGCTCTTCCTGGGGCTGACGATGCTCCCCTTCGCGATCGTGGCGCCGCTCATCGGCCCCTTCCTCGACCGCTTCAGCCACGGTCGCCGATGGGCGATCGGGGCGACCATGGCGATCCGGGCCGTGCTGTGCCTGACCCTGGCCGGGGCGGTCAACGGCGAGTCGCCGCTGCTCTTCGCCGCCGCCCTGGGGGTGCTGGTCTCCTCCAAGGCCTACGGCGTGACCCGCGCCGCCGCGGTGCCCCGGCTGCTGCCCGACGACTTCACGCTGGTCAAGGCCAACGGGCGCGTCTCCATGGCCGGCATCGTCGGTGCCACCGTCTCCGCCCCCCTCGCCGGGCTGGCCTCCCTGGCCGGCCCCGAGTGGTCGCTGCGCTACGCCTTCCTGCTCTTCGTGGCCGCCACGGTCGCGGCCATCCGGCTGCCCGCCTCCGTCGACTCCAGCCAGGGCGAGGAGACGATGGTGCTGATGGCGCCGCCGGCCGACCGCGCCGTCGGCGACGGCACCACGCGCTCGGGGCGGCCCCGCACCCGGATCCCCACCGCGGTCGCCTTCGCGCTGCGCGCGAACTGCGGGCCGCGCTGGCTCTCCGGCTTCCTGCTGATGTTCATGGCCTTCCTGCTGCGCGAGAACCCTCCCGCGAGCAGCCTGCGCCCCGAGCTGCTCATCGGGATCGTCGTGGGCGCCGCCGGCGCCGGCAACGCCCTCGGTGTCGCGGCCGCCGCCCTGCTGCGGCGGATCAACCCCGCCGTGACCGTCGTGCTCGCGCTGCTGGCCGGCACCGGGGCGGCCCTGGTCGCCACGCTGTTCTACGGCGTGCTCCCGCTGGCCCTGCTCGGCCTGGTGGCCGGCCTGTCGCAGTCGCTCGCGAAGTTCTGCCTCGACGCCACCATCCAGCGCGACATCCCCGAGCGGGTGCAGGCCAGCGCCTTCGCCCGCAGCGACACCACCCTCCAGCTGGCCTGGGTGGTCGGCGGCTTCATCGGCATCGCGCTGCCGCTCGAGCCCGCCCGGCTCGGCCTCGGCGTCGCCGTGGCCGTGCTCGGGGCGTGGTCGGTCTTCGTGCTCAGCTCCTCGCGCGGGGCCGTGCGGTCGGTCGCGCGCGTCTCCTGAGCCGCCTCAGAGCTCCAGCTCGTCGGCGAGGGCCCGCAGCAGCTTGGCCGTCGGACGCGCGGTGCGCGCGTCGGGGTGGCGGCCGTGGCGGTAGGCCTCGCCCACGCCGTCGAGCAGCGTGATGAGGTCCTCCACGATCGGCGCCATCTCGTCGGGCTTCTTGCGCCGCGCCTGCGACTGGTTGCGCGCCACCGAGGTCGGGGCGTCGAGCACACGCACCTGGAGGGCCTGCTCGCCGCGACGACCCTGCGCCACCCCGAACTCCACCCGGGTGCCCGGCTTGATCGACGTCGTGCCGGCCGGGAGGGCGTCGGCGCGGACGTAGACGTCGTCGCCACCGTCCTGGGAGAGGAAGCCGAAGCCCTTCTCCGCGTCGAACCACTTGACCTTGCCACTGGGCACGGCGACTTCCCCCGTCAGCTCTGCGTCGGGCCCCTGCGGACCGACCGACGGGAAGGATATGTGGGGCCCGGTGAGCCCCGCCATCGGGTTCAGAGCAGCTCGGGCGCCAGGGTCGAGACCCCCACGACCAGGCCCGCGAGGTTGGCCGCGAGCAGCACCAGCACCCACACCACGACCGGCAGCCGGGTCAGCCGGGCCAGCTGGTCGGGGTCGGAGCCCCGGCGTCGCGCCGCCCCCGCGCCCAGCAGCTCCAGCAGCGGCCGGGGCGAGGCCAGCAGCAGCAGCCAGGCGATGAGGTACGCCGCCACCGCCTGCGCGGTCGGCCCGCCGGCCCAGGAGACCAGGCCCACGCCGGCCCCGAGGACGACCAGGGCCAGGGCGCCGTACAGGTTGCGGACCCACAGCAGCATCAGCGCCGACAGCACCACCAGGCCCCACAGCAGGGCGAGGCTGCGCCCCGCCGCGAGCGCGAGGGCGGCCACGAGGCCCAGCAGCGCCGGGGCGAGGTAGCCCGCGGCCAGCATCGCCACCATGCCCGGACCACGCGGACGGCCCCGCGACAGCGTCACGCCGGAGGTGTCGGAGTGCAGCCGGATGCCCTGCAGCCGGCGCCCGACGAGGACGGCGACGAGGGCGTGGCCCGCCTCGTGGACGACGGTGACGGCGAGCCGGACCCGCGGCCAGGTGCCGGGGGCGAGCACGAGCAGCGCCGCGACGGCGCCGGTGAGCAGCACGAAGCGGGCCTCGGGCACGGGCTGGCGCGAGGTCACGTCGCCCCAGAGCCGGGCCCAGGTGTCGGCCCAGGTGTCCCCCGCGCTCACCGCCAGCGCTCGGGGTCGGGCAGGGCGTCGTTGAGCCCCCCGGACCGGAAGCCGCGCTCGGCGATGCCGGCGTGGGCGAAGCCGGCCTCGCGGACCCGGGCCAGCACGGCGCCGGCGAGCACCGACGGCAGCGGGAGCAGGGCGGCGTCGAGCTCGACGGACGCGCGGTCCTCGCCCAGGTCGCGCACCCGCAGGTCGCGCAGCGGCAGCCCGGCGCCCGTGACCGACTCGCGCACCGCGGCCTCGGCCCGCTCGACGCGGGCCAGCCGGTGGGGGGTGACCTCGACGCCGTAGGCGACCCGGGAGGACAGGCAGGCCGCCGCCGGCTTGTCCCAGGTGGGCAGGGCCCAGCGACGCGAGACCTCGCGCACCTGCGCCTTGGTGAGGCCGGCGTCGGCGAGCGGGGTGATCGCCCCCCGCTCGGCGGCGGCGCGGATGCCGGGGCGGAAGCCGGCGACGACGTCGTCGGCGTTGGTGCCCGTGGCGACGTGCTCGACCCCGCGCTCGCGGGCCAGCGGCACGAGCACGTCGAGCAGCTCGGCCTTGCAGAAGAAGCACCGGTCGCCGTCGTTGGCGCGGTAGCCCTCGCGCTCCATCTCGTGGGTGCGCGGGGTGAGCACCTCCACGCCGAGGCCCTCGGCGAAGGCGCGGGCGGGGTCGCGCTCGGCCGCGGGCAGGGAGTCGGAGTAGCCGGTCACCGCCAGCACCCGCCCGGGCCCGAGGGCCCGCACGGCCGCGGCCAGCAGCAGGGCGCTGTCGGCCCCGCCGCTGTAGGCCACGGCCAGCGAACCCAGGTCGGCCAGCCGGGCCTCGAGTGCCGCCACCCGCGTGGTCAGCACGTGGTCGTCGAGCCACCCGGGGAAGTCCTCGAGGCTGTCGAGCACCACGTGGGTGCCGGCGTCGAGCAGCTCCTCGCGGGTGCAGCCGCCGGTGAGCACCGAGACGCTCGTGGCCCCTGCGGCCAGCGCGCCCTCGACGTCGTGCACGTGGTCGCCGACGTAGACGCCCGCGCCCTCGCGGCGCAGCGCGGTCGCCTTGCCCGCGCCCCAGACCCACCCCTCGAGCACGTCGACGTCGAGTCCGAGGTGCTCGACGTGGCGCCGGGCGTTGTCGGGGAACTTGCCGGTCACGAGCACGATGCGGCCGCCGTGGCGGCGCACGGCCGCCAGCGCCTCGTGAGCGCCCGGCAGCACGGGCGTGGTGGTCACGGCGTGGTCGGGGTAGAGCGCGCGGAAGCGGTCGCCGGCCGGACCCACCGCCTCGGCCGGCAGGTGGGGTGCGAGGAGCTGGTCGAGCGGGGGGCCGAGCCGGGCGGTCATCTCCTCCACCGGCAGGGCGACGCCCAGCTCGTCGCCGAGCACGCGCAGCAGCGCACGGAAGCCGGGGGCGGTGTCGATGAGGGTCATGTCGAGGTCGAAGCCGACCACCGGCGGCACGGCGGAGGGCGTCGGGGGCATGCCCGGAGCCTACGTGCGCGCACCCCTCGACCCCCGGCTGTGGGGTTCGCCTCCCGCTGCGCCCGGCTGTCGGTCACAATGGGTGGTTCCCGCCCCCGCGCCCGCCCCGCGACCCACCGACGAGGACCCCGTGACCGCCGCCCGCCGCTCCCGCAGCCGCCGCGCCGTCCGTCGCGCCGTGGCGGCCGCGGTCGCGCTGGTCGGGGCCGCGGCCCTGGCCGGTGCCGCCCCCGTCGCCGCTGCGCAGGACGGCACCGACCTGTGGCTGGTCACCCTCGCCGGACCCGGCACGGCCGGCGACACCTCCCCGCTGCCCGAGACGATGCTCGAGCTCAGCATGCGCGGCCAGCAGGACGCCGTGCTCGCCGCCGTGGGTGCCCCGGAGCCGGTCTACCGCTGGACCTCCGCGCTCAACGGCGTCGCCGTGCGCCTGACCCGGGCCCAGGCCGACGAGATCGCCGCCCAGCCCGGCGTCGTGGCCACCGAGCGCGACACCGTGCGCCCCCTGGCCGCCGCGCCCGGCCGCGGCAGCGCCACCGAGCGGCTGGTGCCCTCCGGACGCCAGCGCGGAGGCGCCGGCGTCGTCATCGGCGTCGTCGACTCCGGTCTCAGCCCCGACAGCCCCGCCTTCGCCTCGGTGCCGGGCCTGGGTGAGCGGCCCGCGCGCTTCCGCGGCGACTGCTCGCAGTCCGCCGACTGGCGCGCCAGCGCGTGCAACGGCAAGGTCGTGGGCGGCTCCTGGTTCCTCGCCGGCTTCGGCGAGGACGCGGTGCGCTCGGCCTCCTCGCTCTCCCCCCGGGACGACGACGGCCACGGCACGCAGGTCGCCTCGATCGCCGCCGGCAACGCCGGGGTCGCGGTGCGCGTCGACGACGACGAGCTCGGGTCCTACGCCGGCGTCGCGCCGCAGGCCAGGCTGGCGGTCTACAAGGCCTGCTGGACCGCGCCCGACCCCGCCGACGACGGGTGCTCCACCGCCGACCTGGTCTCGGCGGTGGACCGCGCCACCCACGACCGCGTCGACGTGCTCAACCTCTCGGTGGGCGGGAGCCCGGGCTTCGACGTGCTCGAGCGCGCCCTGCTGGGCGCGGCCGAGGAGGACGTCGTGGTGGTGGCCGCCGCCGGCAACGACGGCGAGCGCGCCTTCGCCTCCCACCCCTCGCCCTGGGTGACGACCGTGGGCGGCACCACCGGTCCCGACCGTCGCGGGAGCGTGGCGCTCGGCGGCGGTGGCCCCGTGGTCGAGGGTCTGATGGCCTCGCCGCGCGACGTCGGGCCGGCACGGCTCGTGGTCGGGGCCGACGTCAGCGCGCCGGGTGCCCGCATCGACGACGCCCGCGTGTGCGCGCCCGGCAGCCTCGACGCTGCGCGGGTGACCGGTGCCGTGGTGCTGTGCGACCGCGGCCGGGTGGGCCGGGTGGACAAGTCCGCGGCGGTGGAGCGGGCCGACGGCGTCGGCATGGTGCTGGCCAACGTGCGGCGCCAGTCGCTCGACACCGACCTGCACAGCGTGCCGACGGTGCACCTCGACCGCGCCGACGGCGACGCCGTGCGCACCTGGTCGCGCTCCCACCCGCTGGCCCGCGTGACCCTCACCTCGCTGGGCACCGACCGCGCCGCGTCGCAGGTCCTGGCGTGGTCGGGCTCCGGCGACCCCGCCGGGGCGGTGGTCAAGCCCGACGTCGTGGCCCCGGCGACCGGCGTGCTCGGCGCCGTGCCCTCCGACGTCCGCGGCACCCGGTGGGCCTTCGCCTCCGGCACCTCGGCCGCCACGGCCATCACCAGCGGCACCGCCGCCCTGCTCGTCGACCGGCGCGGGTGGTCGGCGACCGCGGTGCGCTCCGCCCTCGCCACCAGCGCGGCGCCCGTGCGCGGCACGTCGCCGCTGCGGGCCGGGGCCGGCCGGGTCAGGGCCGAGCGCGCCCTGCGCCCCGGGCTGGTCTACCTCACCGACCCCGCCGACTACCGCGCCTTCATCGACGGCCGGCTCGCCGGACGCGACCCCGAGCAGGTCCTCAACCTGCCCTCGGTGCTGCTGGGTGCCGAGGAGAGCCGCACGCGACGCACGATCACCAACGTCGGCGGGCGCGCCCTCTACTTCTCCTCCTCCGCCCGCGGCTTCACCCACCACCGCGCGGTGGTCACCCCGGCCGCCGTGCGCCTCGACCCGGGCGAGTCGGCCCGCTTCACCCTGACGCTGACGGCACGCCCCGGGGCGCCTCGCGGCGACGACGGCACGGTCGTGTGGCGCGGGGGCGACGGCACCCGGGCCAGCATCCCGGTCGTCGTCAGCCGCTGACGGTCCCCTCAGGCCAGGCCCAGCGCCTTGGCGCTCTCCTCGCGCATGGCGACCTTGCGGATCTTGCCGGTGACGGTCATCGGGAACTCCTCGACCACCATGACGTAGCGCGGGATCTTGTAGTGCGAGAGCCGTCCCGAGGCGAAGGCCCGCACGGCGGCGGCGTCGAGGGGGGCCGCACCGGGTCGCATCCGCAGCCAGGCGCACAGCTCCTCGCCGTACTTCTCGTCGGGGACGCCGACGACCTGGACGTCCTCGACGTCGGGGTGGGTGTAGAGGAACTCCTCGATCTCGCGCGGGTAGATGTTCTCCCCCCCGCGGATCACCATGTCCTTGATCCGACCGACGATCGTGCAGTAGCCGTCCTCGCGCATCTCGGCGAGGTCTCCGGTGTGCATCCAGCCGTCGGCGTCGATCGCCTCGGCCGTCTTGGCGGGGTCCTCCCAGTAGCCGAGCATCACGCTGTAGCCGCGGGTGCACAGCTCACCGGGCCTGCCGCGCTCCACGGTGAGCCCGCTGACCGGGTCGACGACCTTGATCTCCAGGTGCGGGTGGACCCGGCCGATGGTGGCGGTGCGTCGCTCCAGGTCGTCGTCGTCACGGGTCTGGCAGGAGACCGGGCTGGTCTCGGTCATGCCGTAGGCGATCGACACCTCGCTCATCCCCATGTCGTCGATGCAGCGTCGCATCACCTCGACCGGACAGATGGAGCCGGCCATGATCCCGCCCCGCAGCGAGCTCAGGTCGTGCGCGGCGACGTCGGGGAGGCTCTGCATGGCGATGAACATCGTGGGCACGCCGTAGAGCACGGTGCACCGCTCGTCCTGCACCACGCGCAGCGTGGTGGCGGCGTCGAAGCCCGGCGCGGGGATCACCATCGTCGCGCCGTGGGTGGTGCAGCCGAGGTTGGCCATGACCATGCCGAAGCAGTGGTAGAAGGGCACCGGGATGCACAGCCGGTCCTCGTGGGTCAGGTTGATCGCCTCGGTGACCAGGAAGCCGTTGTTGAGGATGTTGCGGTGGCTGAGCGTCGCGCCCTTGGGGTAGCCCGTCGTGCCGCTGGTGTACTGGATGTTGATGGCGTCGTCGGGACGCAGCCCCGCCTGCCGCTCGGCGAGGGCCTCGGCGGCCACCGCCTCCCCCGCGGCCACCAGGTCGGCCCAGTCGCCGGTGTCGACGTAGACGGCCCGCTCCAGCGCGGGACAGTCCCCGCGGACCTGCTCGACCATGGCGCGGTAGTCGCTGCCCCGGTAGCTGCTGGTCGCCAGCAGCAGGCGCATGCCCGACTGCTCGACCGCGTAGGCCAGCTCGTGGGTGCGGTAGGCGGGGTTGACGTTGACCAGGACGATCCCGGCCTTGGCGGTGGCGAACTGCACGATCGTCCACTCCGCGCAGTTGGGCGCCCACATGCCGACCCGGTCGCCGGGCTCGAGGCCCGCGGCCATCAGCCCGCGGGCCACCGCGTCGACGTCGCGGTCGAGCTCGGCCCAGGTCCACCGGCGCCCGGTGGCGACCTCCACGAGGGCCTCGCGCTCGGCGTACGTCGCGGCCGTGCGGGTGAAGCTCTCCCCGATGGTCTCCTCCAGCAGCGGGGGCGTGGTCTCTCCGGCGGCGTAGGACTCCATGGGAGCAACGTAACGCCCGTCACGTTGTCGCGGGGTTGGCGCGGGCCGCGGCGGGGGCCCTGACGACGACGGACCCCGCCGATCCGGGGATCGACGGGGTCCGAGGAGGACGGGCGGGTCAGCTCGAGCGGCCGACCTTCACCGTCATGTTGCCGTTCTTGGCCACCTTCACCACGCGGATCGTGGTGCCGGTCTGCGGCACGTCGACACCGAACCAGCCGGGCTGGTAGAAGCCCGGGTGGGTGCCGACGCCGTGCTCGTCGCTGTCGAACCACCACGGGCGGGTGTCGTCGAAGACGGGCTGGGCGCGTCGCGCCGGGACCGTGAACTCGCGGCCCGCGTTGCTCAGGGTCTGGGCCTTGATGCGGCGCAGGCCGAAGGCGGAGTCGGCGGTGTTGACCCGGGTGCGGGCCAGCGTGTCGTCGGCGTAGTGGACGAAGTCCGGGTGCGCGTCGACCGGCAGGACCTGGCCGGAGCCGGGGTGGTCACCGACGTTGTTGTCGGTGTAGGAGGTGTCCCAGTAGGAGATGAGGGCACCGGGGGCGTAGCGGAAGAACTCCACGGTGTCGGGCTTCTTCTCGAGGTCCGGGAAGTTGTAGAGGTGCTTCAGCTGCTTGTCGCGACCGACGTACTGCCGGTTGTCGACGATGTAGGCGTTGAGGAACTCCTCCACCTCAGTGCCGGTCGAGGTCGTGAACCCGTCGAGCTCGAAGGCGGCGTCGCCCTCCTCGGCGGTGCCCACGGTCTCACCGTCGACGGCGACGTTGTCGACCGCGAAGCCCGGGAGCACGAAGGCGCTGTCGGTGCGGTAGCGGAAGCGGATCGTGTCGGTGTCGGCCGGGAGGGTGGCGGTCAGGTCGACCCAGGCCCCGTCGGTCGTGCCCGAGATGCCGGTGCCGTCGGGGTTGAGGCCGCTGGCGTCCTCGCCCTCGAAGCTGACGCTGGTCGGCACGCCGGCGAAGGTCTCGCCGCCGTCGCTGGAGGCCTCGAGGTAGGCGTAGTCCCAACCCTCCTCGATGTCGTAGCGCGTCGTGGCGGTGAGCTCGCCCCCGCCGTCGACGGCCGCGGTCATGCGGGTGTCGAGGTCGTTGCCGGAGGTGGAGTAGTAGAACCGCTCGCCGCCGTCGGCGGCCGGCTCGCCGAGCTGGGAGACGACCTCCTTGTCGGGCAGGATCGTGATCAGGCCGTTGGCGGCGCTGCCCGAGGTCGACTGACCGGGTCGCAGCACGTGGGTGGAGCTGCGTCCGGCGCGGGCGACGTCGTAGTCGAGCCAGCCGAGCTGGAACTTCTCCCAGGCACCGAAGGGCTGCGGGCGGTCGCCGATGCCCGGGTCGCCCGGCAGCGTGCCGCGCGACTGGCTCATCAGGCTCCAGAACTCCACGCTGTTGGAGGCGCCGCCGGTGTTGCCGGAGGTGTCGTAGAGGTCGGGCAGGCCGAGGTCGTGGCCGAACTCGTGGGCGAAGACCGACAGGCCGCCGTTCTCGGGCTGGATGGTGTAGTCGCCCACCCAGACACCGGTCGGGTTGTCGGGGATCTGCACGTTGGCGCCGCTGGCGTCGGAGACGCCGCCCTCGCCGACGTTCACGCCGCCGAGCTGGGCACCGTCGGCCGGGCCCGTGCCGAGCGGCTCGATCTGGGCGTACCAGCGGTGGCTCCAGATGGCGTCCTCGCCGTAGGTCGGGTCGCCGTCGGCCTCGTCGCCGCCGGCGTGCACGACCTGGAAGTGGTCGATGTAGCCGTCGGGCTCGGAGAAGTCGCCGTCCTCGTCGAAGTCGTAGCGGTCCTGCTGGTCGAAGGTCTTGAGGTAGGCCTGGATCTGCTCCATCGACTGGCCGGCGTCGAGCCGGTCCTGGGTCCACTGCGCGAGGCCGTCGCGGATGAGGAACCAGGTGTTGTTGCAGACGATGTCGCCGCAGGTGTTGCGGCCGTAGCGGGCCTGGTTGAAGGGGACCTTCACCCAGGCGGTCACGTCGCCGTCGACGGAGTACTCACCGGAGGACTGCTGCTCGTAGAACGTGCGCATCCGGTTGAAGTACATGTCGCGGTAGTGCTTGCGGTCGTAGTCGGCCTGCCACAGCGTGGAGTTGTCGGTGGCGCGGTCGGGCTTCGGGATCTCGTTGTGGAGCGGGCCGTCGTAGGTGGTGGCCGGCTCCTGGCCCTCGGTGGTCCCACCGTCGGGGTAGGCCGAGTGGCGGGTGTCGCCGAACTCCGCCAGCACGACGAAGATCTTGTCGGTGCCGGACTGGGCCACGCGGCCGTAGGTGTCCTTGCCGATCTTCTGGCTCTCCCCCGAGCCGCCGTTGCGCAGGCGCTTCTCCACGGCGACCTGGCGCTCGGCCTCGTACTTGGCCTGCCAGGGCATGGTGAGGGAGTCGGTGGGGCGGGGCGCAGCGGCCTCGCCCGACGGGGCCGCCGAGGCGGCCGGGGCAGCCGGCGCGGCGCCGGACTGCGAAGCGGTCAGCGGCAGCGCGAGCGCTGCGGCGACCAGTGACGTGCTCGCGACGACGGCGAGTCTGGACCTGCGCAAAGTCATCCTCCTGGGACGGTTCCGAGTGGCGCTCCAGCGCCCGAGACAGGCCGCTCGGCGAGCCCCGTCGGATCACGGCAGGGTCGGGCGGTCGACCTCGTGCAGTCGACACGCCCGACCCCGGGCACCGGAAGAGGCACAGGCCATCGTTACCGAGTCGTGACCGGTCCGCAGCCCGGCCGACCGGGGGGTCACGACTCGCGCGAGACGTCCATGGAGCGGTCGCCGAAGCGGACCTTGTCGCCCGGCAGCAGCGTGACCGCCTTGCCCGCCGACAGCTCGCGGGTGACACCGGAGCGCACCAGCATCGAGCCGTTGGTGGACCCGCGGTCCATGACCACCAGGGCGCCGTCGGGGGCGACGAGGAACTGGGCGTGGGTCTTCGACAGCGACATGTCGGAGGAGGGCAGCGGCACCAGGTGGCGCACGTCCTCCCCGCCTCGGGCCTGCGGCCCGCGACCGACCAGGGCGAGGCCCTCGACGACGAACGACTCCCCGGTGTCGAAGGCGACCCGCCAGCGCGTGGGGGCCGTGGTCGGGGACGACGGCGGGGCGGGCTCGGTGCGGATCCGGCGCCCCGCGGGTGGCGACGGGGGCGGGGGCGGCGGTGCCTGAGGGGCCTGCGGTGCCTGGGGGGCCTGCGGTGCCTGGGGGGCCTGCGCGGGCTTGGCACGGGCCGGGGCGGGCACGGCGGCCGGGGCCGGGGCGGGCACGGGAGCGGTCACCGGCTCGGGCTCGGGGGCGGCCAGGCGCAGCGCGGTGAGGTTGACGACGGCGCGCGGACGCTCGGCCTCGCTCTCGACCTCCGGCGCGGGCCGCACGTCGACGACCACCGAGCGCCCCAGGTGGTCGTGCCAGCCGCGGCGCCGGGCGCTGGCGTCCATGACCGCGGTCCACGCCAGCGTCGCCACCCCGAGGCCGAAGGTGGGCAGGGCGCCGACGCCGAGCACGAGCTGGCGCAGCAGCGCACGGCCCACGCCGATGGGCTCCCCCGTGCCGACGGCGACGACGCGCAGGCCGACGGCGGCCTTGCCGAGCGACACCCCGCGCAGGCCCAGCACGACCGCCGAGGCGAGCGAGACGACCAGCACGACCCCCACCACGGCGAGCACCGCCACGAGGGTGCCCGACCCGTCGGCGAGGAAGGCCCAGGCGGCCCAGCCCGCGGCGGCGTAGAGACCCCACGCCACGAGGCGGTCGAGGGTGAAGGCGTAGAACCGGCGGTCGAGCTCGGCCGCGGGGAAGCTGGTGGGAGCCGCCTCGCGGGCGGACACGTGGGACACCTCGACGCGCCTCAGGGCCGGGTGACCTGGATGGTCACGCCGTCGCCGAGGTCGATGAGCGCTCCGGGGATCAGCTGCACCGGGATGCCGGGCTGCAGCGACTCCGAGGGCAGGCCGGGCTGCACCAGCACGGTGCCGTTGGTCGAGCCCATGTCGGTGACGACGGCGCTGCCGTGGTCGGCCCCCGACCCGGGGCGCACCTCGAGGTGGGTGGAGCTGATCTCCTGCTGCGGGCTCGGCACCGTGACCAGGCGCGGCTGCTCGGTGGACGTGAAGCGCCGCGCCTCGGGGGCGCGGCCGACCAGGATCACCCGGTCGACGTCGACGGTGTCGCCGCTCGACACGACGAGCCGTGCCACGGGACGCGAGGTGACCGACGGCGCCTGCGGCTGGCCGGGGATGCCGGCCTGGGGGCGCGCGAACTCGTCGGGGTCCCAGCTGCCGGCGCGGGTCATGCCGTCGTGGTCGTGGTCGGCCGGCGGCGGGTCGGGCTGGGAGCCGGGCTGGGGCTCGGGGGTCGGGTCGGGCTCCGGGGCCGGCGGCGGGGCGCTGGGCGGCGGGCCCGTCGGCGCCCCCCAGGCCGGGGGCGCGGGCGCGGGCGGGAGGCTGTCGAAGCGCTCGGTCGGCAGGTCCTCGTACGCCGGCTCGACGGGCTCGGCGGCGGCCGCGGGCTCGGGCTCCGGCTCGGGCTCGGGCTCCGGCTCGGGCTCGGGCTCCGGCTCGTCGGGCACCGCGGCCTCCGCCGCGGCGGCGACCACCGGGGAGGGCTCCTCCTCGGCCTGCGGCACCGCCGCGGAGGCGGGCACGTCGACGGGGGCGGGCACGTCGAGCGGCGCCGGCACGTCGAGCGGCGCGGCGGGCGCGGGCTCGACGGAGGCGGGTGGGTCGTCGACGCGGGCGACGCGCACCAGGCCGGGGCCGATCACGAGGTCGGGCCCGGCGGTGTCGCCGGAGACCGACACGGTGGTGGCGGTGACCCCGGGCAGGGAGCGCTCCACCCAGGTCGTGGCCGCGGTGCCGTCGAGCTCGACCACCTCTCCCCCCGCGGTGAGGGTGCAGGTGACCGAGCCGCGCACCACGGCGCGGGTCGTGCCGTCGACCTCGCTGACGAGCACGAAGCCCGGCAGGTGGCGCAGGCCGCCGGCGATGAGGGCGTCGAGGACGGCGTCGCCGTCGGCGCCGTCGTCGACCATCTCCCACAGGGCGGCCACGCGGCCGCGCTCGGAGGGGGGCAGGGCCACGAGGACGTCGGGGCCCAGCACGGCGTACCAGTCGCCGGGCCGGTAGGACCGGGGACGCGAGGGGGAGGGGGTCACGGCAGGGCTCCCAGCTTCTGCTCCAGGCTCACGCGCTGGCGCTCGGAGTCGTAGGGGTGGTCGTGGGCCAATCCCACCACATCGACGACGACGGCGGTGGCGTTGTCCTTGCCCCCGGCGGCGACGGCGGCGCGCACGACCTGCTCGGCCGCGTCGCGGGGGTCGGCGGCGGCGGCGAGGATCCGCGCGACGTGGTCGTCGCCGATCATGCCGGTCACCCCGTCGGAGCACAGCAGGAGCCGCTCGACGGCCGGCAGGGGCAGCAGGAAGTAGTCGGCCTCGGCGCCCTCGGTGGCACCGAGGGCGCGGGTGATGATGTGGCGCTCGGGGTGCACGGCGGCGTCGTCGGCCGTGATCGTGCCGGCCTCGACGAGCTCCTGCACGACGCTGTGGTCGACGCTGACCTGCTCGAGCACGCCGTCGCTGAAGCGGTAGATGCGGGAGTCACCGAGGTTGGCCAGCAGCCACTTGGTCTCCCCGGCGTCCTCGACCAGCAGGGCGACGACGGCCGTCGTGCCGGCGTGGAAGGAGCCCGCGCCGCCGAGGCGCTGGTGCGCGCCGTACTGCTCGATGCGCTGCTGGCAGGCGGTGAGGGTGGCCGCGACCACCTCCGCGCCGCGACGGGGGTCGTAGCCCTCGTCGGCCAGCCGGGCGAACTCCTCGACCACGATCGCGCTCGCGACGTCGCCGCCGTCGTGGCCGCCCATGCCGTCGGCCACGACGAAGACCGGAGGCGCGACGAGGAAGGAGTCCTCGTTGACCTGGCGCACCAGCCCGACGTCGGTGGCCGCCCCGTGCTGCAGCTCGACCTGTCCCAGGGGGCGGCTCATCGGCGGACCGACGCCCACGACGAGGACCGGGTCGGTAGCGTGGGAGGGATGTCCGAGACGGGGTACCGATCGTTGGCCGACCAGCTGCGCGCCTGGTCGGACGAGCGGCTGTCCCGTCTGCTCGTCGCTCGACCCGATCTCGCCACTCCCGCCCCTCACGACTCCAGCCAGCTCGCCTCGCGGGCTGCCACCCGGTCGTCGTTGCTGCGCACGCTCGACCAGCTGTCCCGGCTCGAGCTCTGCGTCCTTGATGCCCTCGTCGTCGCAGGTCAAACCACACCCGACGAAGTCGCCTCGCTGGTGCACGCCGACCCCGCCCGGGCCCGTGCCGCGCTCGAGCACCTCGTCGACGTGGCGCTCGTCTGGGAGTCGACGTCGGGCCCCCGCCCGCTCACCGGCGTGGCCGACCTGCTGACCGGCGGCGGCGGCGACGTCGGGGTGAGCGGCCTGCGCCCGCGCAGCCAGCCCGCGCCCGACCCCACCGCGGTCGCGTCCCACCTGGCCGCCCTCTCCCCCGCGGCGCGCGCGATGCTCGACCACGTCGCCGCCCAGGGCGGCGAGGCGACCACCGGCGCCGCCCGCCACACGGTGCTGCCCGAGGACGCCACCACCCCCGCCGAGGAGCTGCTGTCGCGCCGCCTGCTGGTGGCCCGCGGCGGCGGCACCGTGGTGGTGCCCGGGGAGGTCGGCCTCGCGCTGCGCGGCGGGCGCACCACCACCGATCCGGTCGACGCCGTGCCCGAGCTGGTCACCTCCGAGCGCGACCAGGCCCTCGTCGACCGCACCGCCGCCGGCGCGGCCTTCGACGCCGTACGACGCACCGAGCTGCTCCTCGACGCCTGGGGCACCCGGCCCCCCTCGGCCCTGCGCAGCGGCGGCCTCGGGGTGCGTGACCTGCGGGCCGCGGCGCTGCTCCTCCACGTCGACGAGGCGACGACCGCGCTGCTGGTGGAGACCGCCGTCGCGGCGGGTCTGCTCGCGACCGGCGTCGGCGCCGACGGGGCGCCGGCGTGGCTGCCCAGCGACGACTACGACGCCTGGGCCGCACGGCCCGCGGCCGACCGGTGGCGACGCCTCGTCACCGCGTGGCTCGACAGCCCCCGCCTGCCGGGCATGGTGGGCAGCCGCGACACCGCGGGCAAGGCGTGGAACGCCCTGTCGCCCGACCTCTCGGGGGTGCACGTCGTGGAGACGCGCCGGATGACGCTTGAGGCGCTGGCCTCGGCCGGGCCGGGGCGCGTGCTGGCCAGCGGCACCGGGCCGCCCTCGCTGCACGCGCGGCTGTCGTGGCTGCGTCCGCGCCGGCCCCGCACCCGCACCGAGCAGGTCGGCTGGGTCGTCGCCGAGGCGGCCGCGCTGGGCCTGACCGGCCTGGGCGGGCTGGCCGGCTTCGCCCGCCCGCTCGTCGCCGACGAGCCGGACCGCGCCGCGGCCGAGCTCGCGCCGCTGCTGCCCGAGCCCCTCGACCACGTGCTGCTGCAGGCCGACCTGACGGCGGTGGCCCCCGGGCCGCTGGAGTCGGCGCTCGCGCGACGCCTCCAGGTCGTGGCCGACGTGGAGTCGCGCGGCGGCGCGACCGTCTACCGCTTCACCCCCGGCTCCGTGCGGCGCGCGCTCGACACCGGCTGGACCGCGGTGGAGCTGCACGACTTCCTGGGCTCGGTCTCGCGCACGCCGGTGCCGCAGCCGCTGACCTACCTGGTCGACGACACCGCACGGACCTTCGGCTCGGTGCGGGTGGGGCACGCCGAGGCCTTCCTGCGCGCCGACGACGAGACCGCGCTCTCGGAGATCCTCGGCCACCCGCAGGCCGCGGGCCTGGAGCTGCGCCGCCTGGCCCCGACGGTGCTGGTCTCGACGCTGCCGATCGACCTGCTGCTGCCCCGGCTGCGCGAGCTCGGTGCCGCGCCGGTCGTCGAGGCCCCCGACGGCACGGTCCACGTGGCCCGCCCCGACCAGCTGCGCGCCCGCACCCCCCGCGAACGGCGCTCGCCGGGCCAGCGCGACGCCCGCG